>NZ_JAJKFQ010000030.1 GCF_020966635.1 Stieleria sp. JC731
TGCGGCGATCCGCTTACAGTTGCCACGTGAAATCAAATGGGCCGGATCAAAATGCTTTAAACCGCAATAGACGATGACTAACTGAGAGAGATGACTCAGTCAGCGGTTCATCTACTCGCGCGAACGGTAGTGATCAGCGGGGACGGGCGAAAGACGTGCAAGCAAACGATAAAACGGACCACCCGTCCTCCGTTGCATCACATGGTTACCCGCCATGCGCAAAGCAGATTTACCGCAGCGAAGCCAGTTGAGTGTAGCGTTCGCAGGGAGCTGACGCAACGAATACGCGATGATCGAATGAACGCATGACGGCCACGTTAACAACAGTATGTTCATACCACCAATTTCCGGTGTCGATGCACGTGAGACGTCCGTTGTATTCAATTGATGCCCAGCAATTCATCGAGATGTGAATAAGGTGTTCTGGAGGAATAGGAGTTCCGGTGTTGTCAAAGAAGGATCGTTTTGGAGCTCCCGATTGATACTGGTAGGTCAAGGTTGCCGAGGACTCTGTCCAGTCAATGTGTATATTACGGCATCCGAAACGGTTGTTTTCGACATGAGACGTCACGTCGTTTACCAACGGCAATTCAAATCGGTTGTTTTCGCCGAAACCAACTTTGTGCCACAGAAGGTCCGGAAAATCGGAAAGGTTTTTGAGCGGTAGGACTTTCGGCAAGCGGTTGCGCATCTCCGCAAGTTCGCCACCGCGAGATGCCTTCGTCCATGTTTTGCCGATCGTTTGGATCGCAATCATTGACGGTGTTCTAATTCAGTCGGGTAACGGCGGACATATCCGAGTGACGGCGGATGACTAACCACTTCAAAAACCCCGACTCCGTCACTTCGGTTCATGTCATGGTTCGCGTGGTACACACGACCACAGTCTGCACCACATCGCTGATGACAAGTCTACCCGATCGGAATGGCCAAGGGAAACGAGCATTGATATTTCAGCCGGCGGGTAGGGCGCCTGACCTGCCATCTCGGAGCAGAAATCAAACCGTGACATCCAATGCGATAAACAGGAAATTGCTGTCCTGTGAATTCACAAGGGAGTTGTCCAAGCAACACAATCAAACCGTGAATTCAATTTCGATTGATTGAAAGCTGATGTCCGTCGAAATCAGATGGGCTGGATTCAGCAGCAACTATCAAACCACAAACTCAGTTGCGGCGAGCGGCTAATGGTTGTCAGGTGAGATCAGATGGGCCAGATCCGTCAGCATCGAAAACAGGCGTTGGTTATCGCAGGCACAACCATCCGCGCGAACGGCGAACATAACCGAGTGACGGCGGATGACACACCACTTCAGAAACCCCGACTCCGTCACTTCGGTTCATGTCATGGTTCGCGTGGTACACACGACCACAGTCTGCATCACATCGCTGCTGACAAGTCTAC
>NZ_JAJKFQ010000031.1 GCF_020966635.1 Stieleria sp. JC731
TGATGCTGATCACGCGGTGTTTACGATTGACGGTCGTGATTTGAATCTTGACTCAGTTGAATCGATCGATGGTGCATCGTTTTATGTAAGCGGTGGAGTGAGCATCGAGATTCCATCGGTAACAACGGTAAGCAACACCTATGGCGACGTGTACTGGCGCGTGACCGGTTCGGGAAGTGTACTGAGTTTTCCGAACCTAACGTCAGTAAATAATGGTACGGGTCGGAATTGGGATGCGTTTTTAGAGTCACTTCAAGGTGGCAAGCTGGACCTTGGTAGGGTGACAGAAATCATCGATCCCAATTCAGGTGACTTGCGTCAACGTTCGGTTCAGGTAAAAGCAGAAGGAGTAGGCAGCGAGGTTGACTTGTCATCGCTGCAGAACTTCGTTGACTACGCAGGATATGCAACAAGTGATAGTGACGGTGAGTACTCGCGACTACACGCAACCCAAGGTGGTCTTGTAAACCTTGGTGCTCTCTCCACGGTTCGCGGTGTTTATTTCCCGGTGGACGTATTGGGGACAATAGATTTATCCACGATCACGAGTCTGTCTCATGGGCTTGTGGAAGCGGGGCGATCGGTTGATTTGAGCGCACTAGAGTCCGGATATTCGACGGACTTTGTCACTTCTGGCCCGGATATTGACCT
>NZ_JAJKFQ010000032.1:0-2656 GCF_020966635.1 Stieleria sp. JC731
GATTCCCGTGCAGTGATCGCGGGTTGCGACAACTAAATGGGATAACAAAAAAATGCACCCGAGTCGCGAAGTCGGGCGGTTTGACAATGGAGAATCTCTCGTCGCGACCGGGTGATTTTAGACGTTCGCGCGGGTGATTGTGGCTTGAATCCACCGCTGCTGAATCCGGCCCCTCTGATTTAGCGTCACAACTGTAAGCTGATCGCTGCAGCTGAAATCACGGTTTGATAGTTGTGCCCGGATTTCGCCCATCGGACTTCAAGGGACAGCAGTTTCCTGTTTATCGCATTTGATTTCACGGTTTGGATGTTGCTCCGAGATAGCAGTTCAACCGCCCCATGCGCCAGCCGAAAAATACATGCTCGTTCCCCTTGGCAATTCGAATCGAGTAGACTTGTCACCAGCGATGTACTGCCGACCGTGGTCGTGTGTACCACGCGAACCATGCCGTGCACGCGAAGGTCGGGAGTCGTGTTTTATTGAAGTGGTTAGTTAACCGCCCGACCTCGGTGACGGCTGCCGTTCTGCCAATGAGGGTGCTGTAGCGACTTGTGAAGCGTTTTCTGATTGGGATACTCTCCCTCGTTTCGATTGCCGTTTTGGCGTGGTGGCTTCTTCACACGCGACCAATCAATGCGGACGTTCAAGTCCATGTGCTTACCGTAGACGGCAGCGCTCGCACGTATCGAATCGTGGTTCCGTACAACTTGGCTTCGCCTGTCCCGGTAGTATTTGCTTTTCACGGTATCGGCGATTCTGCCGATTCGATGGCCAAATACTCTCAACTTGATCGTCTTTCGGCGGACAACGGATTCATTATTGTATATCCCGCTGCCTTGAATTCGATGTGGTCAACCGTCAACATCGATCCGGCCGAACTCGATGCCAACCCTGATGTTCGGTTCTTCGATGACTTGTATGCTCAGGTCGCGTCCGAACACGACATTGCCGCCGATCGCATCTACGTTGCCGGAATGTCAAACGGTGCTTCGTTCGCTCATGTCTTGGTCACCGAAAGACCGGAAATGATTGCCGCGTTTGTCGCACATTCGGGATTGCGGCCTCGAGAGCTTGGCGATTGTGACGATTCAATTCCGATGATGCTATTGGCCGGTGCCAACGATTCGGTCGCACCGATCATGAAATCGAATGCTGATCGATATCGCTCCGCTGGTTGCACCGTCGAGTATATTCTGGTCCCGAGACTGGCACATGAATGGTCGACACGGCACAATAGGGAGATTTGGCGATTCCTATCCACCCACCCGCGAGTCCGCACGGAAGAGGCAGAACCATGAATTGCACGGAAGGACGGGAGCCGTGTTTAATGGTCTGCTTGCGAGTCTTCCGCCCGTCCTCCGTGAATTCTGCCGTTCGCGCGGATGGTTGTGCCTGCGATAACCAACGCCTGTTTTCGATGCTGACGGATCTGGCCCATCTGATCTCACCTGACAACCATTAGCCGATCGCCGCAACTGAGTTTGTGGTTTGATAGTTGCTCGTGATCGCGGCCCAATGGATTTCGCGAGACTTCAGTTTCCTATTGATCGGAATTGAATTCACGGTTTGATTGTCGTTTGCGAACTCGACCCTTCGGATTTCACGATGCGTCAGTTTCCTGATGATCGCTTCTGATGTCACGGTTTGATCCCAGCTTGGAGATTGCTGGTCAAACGCCCTACCCGCCGGCTGAAATATCTAAGCTCGTTCCCCTTGGCCCTTCCAGTCGGGTAGACTTGTCACCAGCGATGTAGTGCCGACTGTGGTCGTGGGTACCTCGCGAACCATGACATGAACCGAAGTGACGGAGTCGGGGTTTCTGAAGTGGTAAGTCGTCCGCCGTCACTCGGTTATGTCCGCCGTTCGCGCGGGTAGATGAACCGCTGACTGACTCATCTCTCTCTCAGTTGGTCATCGTCTATTGCGGTTCAAAGCATTTTGATCCGGCCCATCTGATTTCACGTGGCCAATTCACACTCATCGCCGCAATTGAATTCACGGTTTGATAGTTGTGGCTGAGTTTCGCCCACCTAATGTCATGTGACCTCTGTTTCCTGTTTATCGCATTTGATGTCACGGTTTGTTTTCTGCTCCGAGATAGCCGATCAAACGCCCTATGCGCCAGCCGAAAGATCTATGCTCGTTCCCCTTCCCGGTTCCGATCGGGTAGACTTGTCAACAGTGATGTGGTGCCGACTGTGGTCGTGCGTACCACGCGAACCATGACATGAACCGAAGTGACGGAGTCGGGGTTTTTGAAGTGGTGAGTCGTCCGCCGTCACTCGGTTATGTCCGCCGTTCGCCGACTCAAATTGCATTACCGTGGACCGGCACACTCTCGCTGCGATCTTGACAGAGCATCTTGCGTCGTACCGTGAGATGTCGCACTCGGAACTTGCCGCGCGTCTTGAGTCGCCGCGTCACGAGGATCATCTTGACGTGATTGACGGCACCGCACCCGATGGTACGACATACACGATTGAGACAAACATACTTTGGGACGATCGCTCAAAACGCCACATTCGGGTCCTGTCCGACCTGTCGACCGGCACACGTGGCTGCTTGCTTGGCTTCATTCCAATCTTCACTCCGGATGTTGCGGACGACTTCATTCTCGCTCCGGACGGCACGTTTATCGACGAATGATTCGCGGGTG
>NZ_JAJKFQ010000032.1:2857-8822 GCF_020966635.1 Stieleria sp. JC731
CAAGTTGATTGAAGTGGTGAGTCGTTCGCGGCGACCACGTGATCGTTAACGTTCGCGCGGGTAGGTGAACTGTCTGATATCCCATCTGTCTCCAGCTTGGTCATCGCCCTCTGCAATTTGAAGCGTATGAATCTGGCCCATCTGACCTCACCTGACAACCATTAGCTGATCGCCGCAACTGAGTTTGTAGTTTGATAGTTGCTCGTGAATTCGGCCCAATTGATTTCTTGAGACATCAGTTTCCAATCAATCGCATTTGACGTCACGGTTTGATCTTTGCTCCGAGACAGCTGATCAAACGCCCTGACCGCCGGCCGATATATCTATGCTCGTTCCCCTTCACGATTCCGATCTGGTAGACTTGTCTGCAGCGATGAAACGCAGACCGTGGTCGTGTGTACCACGCGAACCATGCCGTGCACGCGAAGGTCGGGAGTCGTGTTTTATTGAAGTGGTCAGTCCACCGCCCGACCTCGGTGACGGCTACCGTTCGCGCGGGTAGGTGAACCGCTGAATGACTCAAATGTTTTCCGGATGGTCATCGCCCATTGCACTTCAAAGCGTTTGGATTTTGGCCCATTTGATCTCAAGTGGCAACTGATAGCTGACTGCCGCAATTGCGGTCGCGGTTTGATAGCTGCTTGTGAACTCGGCCCATTTGATTTCCCGAGACGTCAATTTCCAGTTGATCGCAATTGAATTGACCGTTTGATTGTGTTGCTTGAACTACTCCCATCGGAATTCATGGGGCAGCAGTTTCCTGACTATCGCTTTTGATGTCACGGTTTGATTTCTTCTCCGAGATAGCGGTGCAAACGCCCTGTGCGCCAGCCGAAAAACTCATACTCGTTCCCCTTGGCGATTCCGATCGGGTAGACTTGTCACCAGCGATGTAGTGTCGACTGTGGTCGTGGGTACCTCGCGAACCATGACATGAACCGAAGTGACGGAGTCGGGGTTTCTGAAGTGGTGTGTTGTGCGCCGTCACTCGGTTATGTCCGCCGTTCGCTGGACAAGATTGTTCAAACCTGATGCTGAGAAAAATCCTGTCCACCCTCATCGGGCTCACCATCGCAATCTGGGTCGGGGCACTTTTTGCATGGGCGTTTGCTGCACTGCTTGCGTCCTTTGCATTTTCCGTTTTTCGGCAATGGGAGCTTGCTTCGCTATGCACGCTTGCATGCGTGTGTTGGGGTTATGGTGCCTTTTTCTTTGCTAGACTCCCATTCGTAAAATCGGACGCAGATGAAACCAATCGCGATGGCGCGATGAATGATCCGGCGACTGCACGACGTATCGCCGGTGTGTTCGGCATTGTTTCGGGCACCGGATTCGGGTTGGTGATCGGACTTGTGCTTGCAGTGTCGAGATTGTGGATCGTATCGCCCGAGTTTCTTCCACTCGGATTGATGTTTTCTACGACCCTGATCTGTTGGCTAATGTGCTACGCTATGCCTGATCTGGGACCTGAAATACTTTCTGCCCTGGAGAATACCGTTGGCTGAGCCAGCGAACCATGACATGAACCGAAGTGACGGAGTCGGGGTTTCTGAAGTGGTGTGTCATCCGCCGTCACTCGGTTATGTCCGCCGTTCGCGCGGATGGTTGTGCCTGCGATAACCAACGCCTGTTTTCGATGCTGACGGATCTGGCCCATCTGATCTCGCCTGACAACCATTAGCCGCTCGCCGCAACTGAGCTTGTGGTTTGATAGTTGCTCGTGAATTCGGCCCAATTGATTTCGTGAGACATCAGTTTCAAATCAATCGCATTTGACTTCAAGGTTTGATCATTGTTGCTGTATGCGGCCCACTGGATTTTAAGGAACCGCAGTTTCCTGTTTATCGCATTCGATGTCACGGTTTGATTTTGGCTCCGAGATAGCGGATCAAACGTCCTAACCGCCGGCCGATATATCTATGCTCGTTCCCCTTCACGATTCGAATCGGGCAGACTGGTCGTCAGCGAAGTAGTGCGGACTGTGGTCGTGTGTACCACGCGAACCATGACATGAACCGAAGTGACGGAGTCGGGGTTTTCGAAGTGGTAAGTCGTCCGCCGTTACTCGGTTATGTCCGCCGTTCGCGCGGGTGGTTGTGCTGCTTGATGACTCATCTCTTATCAACATGGTCACCGCCCATTGCAGTTCCAAGCGTCTTGATTTGGCCCATCTGATTTCAGGTGGCAACTGTTAGCTGATCGTTGCAACTGAGTCTGCGGTTTGATAGTTGCTCGTGAACTAGGCCCATGTGATTTCGGGAGACCTCTGTTCCTATTGATCACAACTGAGTTCACGGCTTGATTGTGTTGCTCGAACGACTCCCATCTGAAATCATGGGGCAGCAGTTTCTTATTTATCGCATTTGATGTCACGGTTTATTTCTGCTCCGAGATGGCAGGTCAGACGCCCTATGCGCCAGCCGAAAAATCAATGCTCGTTCCCTCTGGCGATTCCAATCGGGTAGACTTGTCGACAGCGATGTACTGCAGACTGTGGTCGTGTGAACCACGCGAACCATGCCGTGCACGCGAAGGTCGGGAGTCATGTTTTATTGAAGTGGTCAGTCCACCGCCCGACCTCGGTGACGGCTACCGTTCGCGCGGGTAGATGTGACTTGAATCCAACGCTGCTGAATCCGGCCCATTTGATTTAACGTCGTATCTGTTAGCTGATCGCTGCAATTGGATTCACGGTTTGGTAGTTGTGTCTGAACGCGACCTATCTGAATTCAACGGACAGTAGTTTCTAATTGATCGCAATCGAATTCACGGTTTGATAGTGTTTCTTTGGCAACTCCCATGCGAATTCATGGGACAGCAGTTTCCTGTCTATCGCACTTGATGTCACGGTTTGTTTTCTGCTCCGAGATAGCAGTTCAAACGCCCTATGCGCCAGCCGAAATATCAATGCTCGTTCCCTCTGGCGATTCCGATCGGGTAGACTTGGCGACAGCGAAGTGCTGCAGTCCGTGGTCGTGCATACCGCGCGAACCCGACGATGCACGTGAGTCGCCGAGTTGAGATTTTTGAAGTGGTACGTCGTTCGCGGCGACCACGTGATCGTTACCGTTCCCCGACAGAGGACATGTCCGATTCTTGACGCCAATGATTGAACTCGAAGATCCAATTTGGGCTGAACTGACTCATTGCTACGGTTCCGGTGCTGGCATACCGGAGCAAATCCGCCACATTGAATCAACAAAGAATCCCGCACCGAAGTTCTGGGATGAACTTGGTAACACATTGTGCCATCAGTGCACGGTTGGAACAGCAAGCATCGCAGCGTTCCCACATCTCGTGCGGATTGCTAGTGAGAACGGCAAGACTCGTAAAGGCTTCGCCGCACTTAAGCTTGCAGCAGAGATTCTTGCCTTCACGATTGGTCCTGAGAACAAGATCCCGCAGATGCCCAAGAAGCTCGGGGAGCCATTTCGCAAAGCAATATCCGAAGGCCAGCAACTGGTATCTTCTATGCTTTTCATCCGAAAACGCAACTTCCCCGACACGATGGAGATACTTGCAATCGCCGGAGTCTTCAGTTTTCAGGCCGATTGCTTCCTGCTGCTTGGTACGATACGTGATCGTTGGTTTGACTGCCCGGCGTGCGAAGAACGAGTCGAAACCGACAGACTCTATACTTGGTAGCCCAGGCACGACGGGGAACCATGGGTTGCAACGGAGGCCGCGAGTTGACGTTTTTGAAGTGGAGAGTCGTTCGCGCGGCCCCGCTGAACCCTGCCGTTCGCGCGGATGGTTGTGGCTGCGATAACCATCGCCTGTCTTCAACGCCGCTGAATCTGGCCCATCTGATTTCACGTGGCAAGTGTTTGATGATCGCCGCAAGTGAATTAACGGTTTGATAGTTGTGCTTGACCGCGGCCCAATGGATTTAGCGCGACAGCAGTTTCCTATTGATCGCAATTGAATTCACGGTTTGATTGTGTTGCTTGATCAACGCCCAGCTGAATTTGAGAGACCGCAGTTTCTTGTTTACCGCATTTGATGTCACGGTTTGATTTCTGCTCCGAGATAGCCGATCAAACGCTCTACCCGTCGGCTAAAATATCTATGCTCGTTCCCCTTCGCGATTCGAATCGGGTAGACTTGTCAGCAGCGATGTGATGCAGACTGTGGTCGTGTGTACCACGCGAACCATGACATGAACCGAAGTGACGGAGTCGCGGTATTTGAAGTGGTGAGTCGTCCGCCGTCACTCGGTTATGTCCGCCGTTCGCGCGGGTAGATGAACTGCTTGATGATTCATCTTTCTCTCAGTTGGTTATCGCCCATTGCCCTACAGAGCGTTTGGATTCGGCCCATCTGATCTCACGCAGTACCTGTTGCTTGATCGTTGAAATTGAGTTCACGGTTTGTTAGTCGTTGCTGATCGCGGCCCATGTGATTTCGGGAGACGTCAGTTTCCAATTGATCGCAATTGAATTCACGGTTTGGTTGTGTCGCGTTGGAGAACACCCATCTGAATTCAAGGGACAACAGTTTCCTGTCTATCGCATTTGATGCCACGGCTTGGATGTTGCTCTGCGATAGCCGATCAAACGCCGTATGCGCCAGCCGAAAAATCTATGCTCGTTACCCTTGGCGATTCCGATCGGGTAGACTTGTCACCAGCGATGTGGTGCCGACTGTGGTCGTGGGTACCTCGCGAACCATGACATGAACCGAAGTGACGGAGTCGGGGTTTTTGAAGTGGTTAGTCGTCCGCCGTCACTCGGTTATGTCCGCCGTTATCCGTGTTGATTTGAATGGATCATTTGTTTCATCACTTGTACAAATCTTAGACGCTAACAATTTACTGATTTCAATGTTTCACACTTTCAAGCAACTGCTAGGTCTTGCCAAAGACGCGGGAATTGGACCGCCCACGGGAAAAATGGGTTTCCAAAAAACGACAGACGATTACGCACATCTCGATTCAAGGCTTGCAACGGAAGGCGCAATCGAATTTGTTGATTTCTGCATCCTTAAGGGCGATTGCCAACTTGAAGGCGAAACGACTGAAAAGTTTCGTGAGGTCCTGGCAAAATATCCCGCCTCAGATGACGAGGAGTACGATCTTCTAGGGGTCGTAGTCCGAGACAAACTCACGTCCGCAGGGTTGCTTCCGATTGGTGACCCAGAACGATATCAATACAAGATTGCCATGTGGGGACAATCGCTCGCCACACACGACCGAGAACAGGCTTCATAGTCTTGGCGAGAATTCCTCGGATTTGATTATACGGATAACAATGCCGTGCACCGAAGGACGGGAGTCGACGGTTTTGAAGTGGTTAGATTCTTGGCCCGTCCTCGGTGACGGCAGCCGTTCGCGCGGGTGGATGGACTGACTGATGTTTCATCTCTTATCAAGTTGGTCATTGCCCTTTGCAGTACAAAGCGTTTGGATTCGGCCCAGTTGATTTCAAGTGGCAACCGTTTACTGATCGCTGCAATTGAGTTTACGGTTTGATAGCTGTTCGTGAACTCGGTCCAGTTAATTTTACGAGACCTCAGTTTCCTGTTGATCGCAATTGAATTCGCGGCTTGATTTCGGTGCTTGAACAACGCCCATTTGAATTCATGGGACAGCAGTTGCCTGTGTATCGCACTTGATGTCACGGTTTGATTTCTGCGCCGAGATAGCTGTTCAAACATCCTATGCGCCAGCCGAAATATCTATGCTCGTTCCCCTTGGCGATTCCGATCGGGTAGACTTGTCGAGAGCGATGTACTGCTGGCCGTGGTCGTGTGTACCACGCGAACCATGACATGAACCGAAGTGACGGAGTCGGGGTTATTGAAGTGGTGAGTTGTCCGCCGTCACTCGGTTATGTCCGCCGTTCCCCGATGCAGATTCGACAATTGAAGCGGAGGATCTGATTGGCCGCTGACACCAAATTTGTTGACAAGCAGAAGCCAACTGAAACGTTGAGCAAGCATGTCCGCATTTCGATCATTGAAATGC
>NZ_JAJKFQ010000033.1 GCF_020966635.1 Stieleria sp. JC731
CGTTATCCCATGGAGATCAGTTCGCGTATGCATCTAGTCACCGTTACTGACACCAACGCTGATGCAAGCTGCCGCGATACGGTTGGCGGCTCACCGTTTATGCCGTCCGGCGAATCCGTTCCTCGATGTCGCATCTGCGACGCTCGGATGGTTCTCTTCTTCCAGCTCGACATTCGCGCGGAATTTGAACTCCCATTCAAGAATGGCAGCCATCTGCTTGTATTCATGTGTCCCACACATAATGAACCGCCCGGCTTGGCTTCGATTTACGACAACTCGTCGCTTCCGCAGTCGTACTGGGACGAAGACGACGGGCATTTCGCTCTGCGGCTATATCCGCCTGACCAACTTGAATCCAGCGGGCAACTCGATGAATTCATTGAGCCATATTCGCTTTCCTTCCAACGTGCAGAAGAAGAGATTCAGGATTTCGGTGAATTCGACGTCGGCTCACACGACTTCAAGATTGGCGGCGTTCCCGGCTGGATGAACTATCGCATCGACAAACGGTGCACTTGTGGTGGGGAAATGTCATTCATTTGCCAAACCCCTGACGGTTTCGGATTCAAACAAACGCCCAGTGCTCCAGAACAACCGGATTCCTTTTCCGCGACCGAGTATTGTCTGTTTCTGGGCAATCAGGTGTATATTCTTGGTTGCAATCGTCAGTGCGATTCCCGTGCAGTGATCGCGGGTTGCGACAACTAAATGGGATAACAAAAAAATGCACCCGAGTCGCGAAGTCGGGCGGTTTGACAATGGAGAATCTCTCGTCGCGACCGGGTGATTTTAGACGTT
>NZ_JAJKFQ010000034.1 GCF_020966635.1 Stieleria sp. JC731
GATAGCAGTTCAAACGCCCTATGCGCCAGCCGAAATATCAATGCTCGTTCCCCTTGGTCATTCCGATCGAGTAGACTTGTCGTCAGCGATGTTGTGCCGACTGTGGTCGTGTGTACCACGCGAACCATGACATGAACCGAAGTGACGGAGTCGGGGTTTCTGAAGTGGTGTGTCATCCGCCGTCACTCGGTTATGTCCGCCGTTATGTGCAACAGAGCGTCCGAGCTGTTTCCTCCATTCGTTGACGGCGACGCGGCCTTCACCAGAGACAACTTGCCTGTCTCAGGTGACTTGCTCTTTGCGAACGGGGTGGTCGCGACAGAGCCTGAATTGCTTGATTTGCCACCGATGGGCGTTTCGTTTTCAGTCTCAACTGATTGGCGGCAGTTACGTTCATGTGGATTTGAATGGTGTGCATACGGAGCAGCTGGCTGCAGAATGTTTCCGTTTATGACCTCATACAAAGCTCTGGGGCAGACTCACACTGCTCGCGATATATTGCACTCCATCGGTGCGATTGGTTTTCGTTCCGATCATGGCATCAATCTCGATTTAGTCGAACCAGCTTTCCCTGGTCGCCACGCAATTAGCTACAACGATGAAATTCACTGTGACTTCGAATCACAAGGTTTGTTTGACAAACGCTACGAAGACGCAGACGTTGATTCGAGGCTTTACGGGCCTATTGATCCATTAGATGGAGTTCATGGGCGTTTAAAACGATTGGTTGTTGACCAGCGACTTTGGTACGTCCTGCTCCACCATTACGAAACTCCTCCGAAATTTGAAATCTGGACTTACCCGCGAAAACATCGATATGTACTCCTCTTTGCAGTTGGTTTATCGCTTAATGGGGCACGGCTGATTGGGTGTGTCACGTGCCAGCTTTGTCACAACTACTGCGATTGACCAATAGAATGCACATAACAATGCGATGCACCGAAGTTGGCGAGTCGACGACTTTTGGGTTTTAGTTTCATCTCTATTCCGCCAACTCGGTGATCGCTACCGTTCGTCGTATTCGAGTGCTCTCACGTAATGGATAGCATCTTTTCCCAACCGACCGATTCCACAGAAGAACGCTGGGCCTGCGTTTGGGATTTTGTGTTCCAACGCCTTTTGCCCCGCACGCCTCGTCCAGCAACGAGGAATACCGCACGCGACGCGACTCCTTTGCCGCAGAGCATTCGTTGCTTCGAGTCGTTCGTTGACGCACTTGGCGAAAAGAAGACATCTCAGCTTTTGGGGACGCCTAGGCATTACACAGAGTTTGATTATCGCTGGGGAGTCTACGTTCTGTTCGATGATGATTGCATGAACGCATGGTATGGTATCCCCGCATCGAACAACTGGGACGATGACCCAGAGGTGGTTCAGTATTTCTACCCATCATTTGACTCCATCGAGCCCCCAGAATCTCGCGCCGTAGGACAGGAGCTGTCCGGATTCATCCTTTCGAAACTCGTTTCCAAAGCAGGCGTCAAAAGAAGCTGTGCGTGGCGCGACGGCCCGACACGAAAACTCATTGCAAGAATCGAGCGAGAATGCATTGATCGTTTTGAGTTTGGCAAACGCGTTTCTGCGTTTGAATTCCCGCAGATCACCGCATTCCTTATCCCTGGATTGCAGTATGATGACATGGCTCAGTCAGTACTACAGGCTTTGAGTTGGAACGCGAAGTCCGAGATTCCATCCTCGCTTCGATTCTAAGACGATCGACGAACCATCGGATGCAACGGAGGACCGGTGGTCAGTTTTCACGAATGGATGCTCGCCTCCCGGTCCCCGCTGATCCGGGGCGTTCTGCCATCAATACAAACCGTGACGACCAATGGGTGCTTCTAGCTGGCACTATACCACGCCGTTCAGTGAAAACCCGAATGCCGCACTTCAGCAGCTTCGGAACGACGTCTTTAAATCCGGCCGCTACGGTGACCCGTTCGCGAATGTAAGCATCTGGTCGCAGCTCAAAGACATGCCCGTAGCCGTGAAGCTGATCATAGTCGCTGCAAAGGGATTCTATTCGGCGACAAGGTTTGCGTCATGGGTTGCTCGTGGCTGCAGGAGCCCCCGTTCGATCGAAGAGGCTGTTGCATTAGCGGCGGAGTCAGGGACACACTCGATACTGGACATCGAACGATGTTCACAGACACCAGACTTTGGCGTCGCGTGGCAATTGCAACCTGCGATTCGCAAACGCCTGTACGGTACAGAACAACCTACAACTGAAGACCTCGATCGCGTTGGATGGCAGGCTGCGGCTGAGAATCTCGAACGGTGGCAGGCTGTGTATTTTCCACTGTATGATGACGGAACTCCTGTCTCGCTAGTTTTTGTCGGATGCTCCGGCGATTGACTTAAGCGTGAGGCAGAACAATGCCGTGCACACGGAGCACGGCTTGCGCGGTTTTACAATTGGAAAGTCGTCTCTCCGTGCCCGGTGACGGCTACCGTTCGCGCGGATGGTTGTGCCTGCGATAACCATCGCCTGTTTTCGATGCTGACGGATCTGGCCCATCTGATCTCACCTGACAACCATTAGCCGATCGCCGCAACTGAGTTTGTGGTTTGATAGTTGCTCGTGAATTCGGCCCTTTTGATTTCGCGAGACTTCAGTTTCCTTTTGATCGCGACTGAAGTCATCGTTTGATTGTGTTGCTTGATCAACGCCCATCTGAATTCATGGGACAGTAGTTTCCTGTTTGTCGCATTTGATGTCATGGTTCGATTTCAGCTCTGAGATAGCCGATCAAACGTTCTACCCGCCGGCTGAAATATCTATGCTCGTTCCCCTTCGCGATTCGAATCGGGTAGACTTGTCAGCAGCGATGTGATGCAGAGTGTGGTCGTGTGTACCACGCGAACCATGACATGAACCGAAGTGACGGAGTCGGGGTTTTTGAAGTGGTTAGTCGTCCGCCGTCACTCGGTTATGTCCGCCGTTACCCGATACTGAAATATCGATCGCTTTTTAAACTCGTGCGTGATGGCAAGTCCGATCGAATACTTAAACGTCGTTCGTTACTTTCGTGATGCAAGGCCGTGGACGACGGAGACAACCGCAAAACCAACGTGGAATCAGGTTGAAGCCGCAATTCGTCAAATGGACAACTACTGTTTTCCAATAGTTCAACTGGGATGCCGAGATCCCGATGACGATAACGATTCATTCAATGTGGTTGGCGGCGACGGTCGGCTTTCGCTCTTTCATTTCATGGCTGAGTGGCTGTATGACGATAGCAGCGGCAACCGTTCGGAAGTGCGACTATGGGAAAGTGACCAAGGCTATTTCTGCTGTGAATGCAACGTCATCAGTGACTTGGATCTCGCTCTTCGAATCACGAAGAAGTATTTTGAAACTGGATCGTATGACGAACTGGATGCGGTAATATAAGCGGGTAACAATGGCATGAACCGAAGTGGCGGAGTTGATGTCTTTGAAGTGGTTGGTCATCTGCCGCCACTCGGTTATGCCTACCGTTCTGCCATTGAGATTCTGGATTGAAACTGCAGGCTGCAACGAAACGAGACCTCGCAATCTCCGGTGCTGGCGTTCTCGCCACGACATTCTTTGTTTCTTCGGATGGCGGCGGTCAAAATCCGATCTACGTACTACTCTGGATGCTGCTCGTCGCTCTTGTCGTCTGCGTCGTGTCGTGTCGTTCGCCATCGCACGAATAGTGTCGACATTCGCTCTTGCGGTAATCGCCACTGCTGTCATCACGGATTTGCTTTTCCTGATGTATTTCATGTATACCATCGCTCTTCAGCCGAGCAGAGATCCGCACGCTACCGAAGCATACCTGTTGATCCCAATCGTATTCACGATCGTTACCGCGCCGTTGGTAGGTCTATCGTCGTTTGGAATCGGGCGAATTGCGAATCGCTATTTCCACTGTCCGGCTTCCAGTCTCGACACGCCCGCAGAGAAAGGCAGAACCATGAATTGCACGGGAGGACGGGAGTCGTGTTAAATTGTCTGCTTGCGGGTCTTTCGCCCGTCCCCCGTGAATTCTGCCGTTCGCCCAGATAAATTGTGCTTGTATTAGATGCTGATGGACAATCCATATCGACCATCACGAGCGGGAAATAACGGTGCATCGGCTACCGGTCAATCTCGGACGGGATTCGCTCTCAAGGTATACAAGTGGATCGTTGCGATTCTCGGTGTCACGCTTTATTGCTCGACCCCGTGGCGAGACAAGCACTTCTATTACGCAATCGCAAACCACGAGGGATTTGGTACGGCGAGTGACTCCGTCGCAGTCGGAATTGCTGGATCGGTAATCGCGACTGGTTTCTTTTTTCCTGTGGCTGTCGCGTTGATCGGCATCGGCGTAGGGCGTTGCACTCGGATTCAATTGGTTCCGCGTTTTGATCGCTTTACCTACGGTTGGGGAAGCTTTGCCACGCTTGTCCTGATTGCAATGCTGATAATCGAATTTGGGTACGTTACCTACGCGATGGGTTATTCTCATCATGTTGGCACGCTGCTTCTCTCACTGCTATATGTTGGATTCATGTATTTGTGGTGGTGTTGCTCCCTTTGCCACCGCCGTTGCAAAAAGACGGGCGAACCATGGGTTGCAACGGAGGCCGCGAGTTGACGTTTTTGAAGTGGTGAGTCGTTCGCGCGGCCCCGCTGAACCCTGCCGTTACCCCGCCGGAATTCGCTTATGGCAAACGCAACGCCAATCGAACCCGACAAAGAGCTTGAAGCACTGCTCGAAGAGATTGACCGCCAACATGTCGTGCTCGAATTTGCGTTCTACCAATCCGAATCGCCTCAGAACTACGACTCACACTTCGACGCCGCGTACGAGTTCCTCGACGCGTCGCACAAACGGTTCCAACAGCACTACGCGACGATCGACTTTCATCAGTATCCGCTTGCGAAGAACCATATATTCAAATGGAATCCTGATGAATTGATCGGATCACGCATTTCCTTCGCAGAATTCTGGGGATCGGACGATGTAGCCCCAACGCCCCTCGGTGACCGCGCTTGGTCGATTCCAAACGTTGACGGGTTCAAAACGGCGTTCTTTTTGCCGCCATATGGACTACAGAAGCCAGAAGACCGCAACGTAACGCTCTTCGAGAAATTGAAAGATTGCCTGTTCGGTGATGCTCAAGAAAATGACCTTGTGATATACTCATGGTCCAATCAATGTTCCGGCTACTTCGATGCTGGCCTTGAATGGTGGGGAGCGTTTCTTTGGACGATCGCGCGACTTGGCACTTCAACCATCACGCTCATCGGGGCATCGTCGTCCGATTGACGCGGGGTAACAATCGCGTGCACCGGAGTACGCGAGTCGGGCGGTTTTGAAGTTGACAATCTTTCGCGCGTACCCGGTGACGCGTGCCGTTCGCGCGGGTGGTTGTGACTACGATAGCCAACGTCTGTCTTCAATGCTGCTGAATCCGGCCCAACTGATTTCATGTGGTAAGTGTTTAATGATCGCCGCAAGTGAAGTTGCGGTTTGATAGT
>NZ_JAJKFQ010000035.1 GCF_020966635.1 Stieleria sp. JC731
ACTATCAAACCGCAACTTCACTTGCGGCGATCATTAAACACTTACCACATGAAATCAGTTGGGCCGGATTCAGCAGCATTGAAGACAGACGTTGGCTATCGTAGTCACAACCACCCGCGCGAACGGTGGACATAACCGAGTGACGGCGGATGACAAACCACTTCAGAAACCCCGACTCCGTCACTTCGGTTCATGTCATGGTTCGCGTGGTACACACGACCACAGTCGGCACTACATCGCTGGTAGCAAGTCTACCCGATCGGAATCGTGAAGGGGAACGAGCATAGATATTTCGGCTGGCGGAAAAGGCGTTTGATCCACTATCTCGGAGCAGAAATCAAACGTTGACATCAAATGCGATAGACGGGCAACTGCTGTCCCGTGAATTCCGATGAGCGTTGTTCAAGCAAGACAATCAAACGGTGAATTCAATTGCGATCAATAGGAAACTGACGTCTCGCGAAATCAAAAGGGCCGAATTCACGAGCAACTATCAAACCGCAAATTCAATTGCAGCGATTAGCTATCTGTTAACACTTGAAATCAGAAGGGCCGGATCCAAACGCTTTGTATTGCGAAGGGCGATGACCAACTGAGAATGAGATGAATCACCCAGCGGTTCATCTACCCGCGCGAACGTCACGCGTCACCGGGTACGCGCGAAAGATTATCAACTTCAAAACCGCCGGCTCGCGTACTCCGGTGCACGCGATTGTTCCCCGCTCTCACGGTTGATGCACTAAGACTCGGCACGCGCCGCCAAGCGACGTTCCATTTCAGGGTCCCATTTCTCCGGGAGGTCGATCAATTGTAATTCGTAAACCAACAATGCGTTGGCCGGAAGGTCTGGATAGGTCTTCCGTTCATCATAAATCAGGTTAGGTGGTGCGACGACAGTCCGACGACCGCCAATTCGCATGCCCAGCAACCCGTATTCGATTCCGGTATAGCAGTCACGCCCACCGACGCGAATTGGATACGGGGAGTCCGGGACGGAGGCAAACAGTACATCGCCTTTGTGTCGAGTGCAAACGCAACTACAGACAGCAAGGTCGCCCGGCACGCATGGTCGGCCGGAGCCAATTTCATGGTCGGTGATTTTGAGGCTACGCGGTGGCTTCATTCGTCAATCGGGGAACGGTAGCGATCACCTGGTGGCGGCGATCGAGATGAAACTTAAACCCAATAGACGTCGACTCCGCCACTCGGGTGCATCGCATTGTTATCCGCCAATTTCTGGGTCAGTGCCATTCCATCGATCCCAACATACCCACGGCTGTGCAAGTGCCTCAGATCGAAAAAGCTCCATATCCCGATCCGTTGGAAAATTGTCTAGCGGTTTCCATATCGGGAGCCGAGGTGACTTGGGCTCAAGGTCAGGACGGAAGCATACATCAACCTTCCAATTTACGCGTGAGTCAGAAACCATCAAATTGCGAACGATGCTACAAATTAAGTAGTTATCATCAGATACGCCAACGACACAACGTCGTTCTTCGCCGGTCACAGTGCAAGGGGAGTTTATCGAAATAGGAAGGGTGTAGAACGTCCGGTTCTCCATGTGCAAATCCGTCGCAATTCTTCGATGTTCCAATCGCGTCTGAGTAAAGCGAATTCCAACGTATCCCATCCACGCAACTGTCAATGTCAGCAGGGCGAGCGATAGTCGAACAGACTTTACCATCGTACTAAACACGGATAACGTCACGCGTCACCGGGTACGCGCGGAAGATTTTCAACTGCCAAACCGATTGACTCGCGTACTCCGGTGCACGCGATTGTTACGTCAATTCGATGAGAACTCAGATCGCACACTGGGCCGCGACAGCAGTACGAGACACCATATCGCAAGCGGAAAGCCAAGGATAATGCCGGGACTCAAAACGGGGATTAGCGAGACAATGCACCCGATGACTGACAGTTTGTACCGGCGACGACGCAGAACAGACACCATCGCGGCAAAGATGACGCAATGCGCTGCTATTACAATCGATAGACCAATAGGGAATGTCCAATCTCGCACCATCCAGAAGGACCATCCCATTCCCTGCGCGGCGTTCTGCAAGTCAAGGAAGAACATGATGACGTACCACGCATCAACAAAGATGGTGAGCAGTAGAAGTACAAGCAACAATAACGCAGGGATGCCAACGCTTGATATCTTGGCATTGAGTTCTTCGCTTGGTGCTGAGTAGGGATTCTCGCTCACTTTCTCGTTTCATGCTGACGTAACGGCGGACATAACCGAGTGACGGCGGATGACACACCACTTCAGAAACCCCGACTCCGTCACTTCGGTTCATGTCATGGTTCGCGTGGTACACACGACCACAGTCTGCATCACATCGCTGCTGACAAGTCTACCCGATCGGAATATTGAAGGGGAACGGGCATAGGTATATCGGCCGGCGGTTTGGACGTTTGATCCGCTATTTCAGAGCCAAAATAAAACCGAGACTTCAAATGCGATAAATAGGAAACTGCTGTCTCTCAAATTCAGATGGGCGTTGATCAAGCAACACAATCAAACGATGACTTCAGTTGCGATCAAAAGGAAACTGGTGTCTCGCGAAATCCATTGGGCCGCGTTCAGGCACGACTATCAAACCGTTAATTCAATTGCGGCTATTAGCTGGTAGTAGCCACATGAAATCAGATGGGCCAGATTCAGCGGCGTTGAAGACAGGCGATGGTTATCGCAGTCACAACCACCCGCGCGAACGCCGGCGATCACGCGGCCGCCGCGGGTGATCATCCACTTCAACAACCACGACTCGGCGGCTCGTCGTGCATCGCATTGTTCTGCCTTCCTGATCGCAGGGAGGCAAGCTGCGAATAAACCTTCTCTCCGATTGTATCCGTTCCTTGAGTCCCACGTGCGTGGTCACCGATGATAGTAACTCCATTTCGCGCCGACCGATTCGAGACGCTGTCGTATGTCACGCGTCAGGGCATCATCAAGTCTGTTGACGTAGACAACCAGTTGGTTGCTGTCGTCGTGAGGAGATGGACCAACGGAGAATACGGCGTGATCGCCATCACGCCGACAGATCAAGGTGCGAAACCCATCCGGTTTGTCGACCAAGAATTGTTCATCACTCCACTGCGATGTGATGTTTAACGTAAGGCATTCGGCCACAACGTCTGTCTCGGCAGCAACCGCAAGTTGATGGAATGGTTCCACGTCACATTTGGCCGACAGGTTGGAGACATGCAATGAGCGGCAGAACGGTAGCCGTCACCGAGGTCGGGCGGTGGACTGACCACTTCAATAAAATACGACTCCCGACCTTCGCGTGCACGGCATGGTTCGCGCGGTACACACGACCACAGCCAGCAGTACATCGCTCTCGACAAGTCTACCCGATTGGAATCGCGAAAGGTAACAAGCATAGATTTTTCGGCTGGCCCATAGGGCGTCTGACCTGCCATCTCGGAGCAGAAATAAACCGTGACATCAAATGCGATCAACAGGAAACTGACGTCTCGCAAAATCAATTGGGCCACGATCACGAGCGACTATCAAACCGCAACTTCGGTTGCGTCGATCAGCTAGCACTTGTCACGTGAAATCAGATGAGCCGAAATCAGACGCTCTATAGTGCAAAGGGCGATGACCAACTGAGAGAGAGATGAGTCAGCCAGCGTTCATCTACCTGCGCGAACGTCACGCGTCACCGGGTACGCGCGAAAGATTTTCAACTGCCAAACCGATTGACTCGCGTACTCCGGTGCACGCGATTGTTACGTCAATTCGATGAGAACTCAGATCGCACACTGGGCCGCGACAGCAGTACGAGACACCATATCGCAAGCGGAAAGCCAAGGATAATGCCGGGACTCAAAACAGGGATTAGCGAGACAATGCACCCGATGACTGACAGTTTGTACCGGCGACGACGCAGAACAGACACCATCGCGGCAAAGATGACGCAATGCGCTGCTATTACAATCGATAGACCAATAGGGAATGTCCAATCTCGCACCATC
This sequence comes from Stieleria sp. JC731, assembly GCF_020966635.1. NCBI lineage: Bacteria > Pseudomonadati > Planctomycetota > Planctomycetia > Pirellulales > Pirellulaceae > Stieleria > Stieleria sp. JC731. Next base: position 3,991 of record NZ_JAJKFQ010000035.1, read on the forward strand.
CAGAAGGACCATCCCATTCCCTGCGCGGCGTTCTGCAAGTCAAGGAAGAACATGATGACGTACCTCGCATCAACAAAGATGGTGAGCAGTAGAAGTACAAGCAACAATAACGCAGGGATGCCAACGCTTGATATCTTGGCATTGAGTTCTTCGCTTGGTGCTGAGTAGGGATTCTCGCTCACTTTCTCGTTTCATGCTGACGTAACGATTGACATAACCGAGTTGCGGCAAATGACCAACCACTTCAAGGACATCGGCTCCGCAACTTCGGTTCATGTCGTGGTTCGCGTGGTACACACTACCACGGTCTGCACGACATCGCTGGTGACAAATCTACCCGATCGGAATCGCCAAGGGGAACGAGTATGAGTTTTTCGGCTGGCGCATAGGGCGTTTGCACCACTATGTCGGAGAAGAAATCAAACCTTCACATCAGAAGCGATCATCAGGAATCTGCGGCTCCTTGAACTCCAGTGGGCCGCGCACAGCAACAACGATCAAACCGTAACGTCAAATGCGATTGATTGGAAACTGATGTCGCACGAAATCAATTGGGCCGAATTCACGAGCAACTATCAAACCACAAACTCAGTTGCGGCGATCGGCTAATGGTTGTCAGGTGAGATCAGATGGGCCAGATCCGTCAGCATCGAAAACAGGCGTTGGTTATCGCAGTCACAACCATCCGCGCGAACGGCGGACATAACCGAGTGACGGCGGATGACTAACCACTTTAAAAACCCCGACTCCGTCACTTCGGTTCATGTCATGGTTCGCGAGGTACCCACGACCACAGTCGGCACGACACCGCTGGTGACAAGTCTACCCGATCGGAATGGCCAAGGGGAACGAGCATTGATATTTCGGCTGGCGGGTAGAGCGTTTGATCGGCTTTCTCGGAGCTGAAATCAAACCGTGAATTCAGTTGCGATCGATAGGAGACTGTCGTCTCGTGAACTCTCTTGGGCCGCGTTCACGAGCAACAATCAAACCCCAAATTCAATTGCAGCGATCAGCTTTCTCTTGACACTTGAAATCAGATGGGCCGGATCCAAACGCTTTGCATTGCGAAGGGCGATCACCAATTGAGAACGAGATGAGTCACCCAGCGGTTCATCTACCCGCGCGAACGGCAGACATAACCGAGTGACGGTGGATGACATACCACTTCAGAAACCCCGACTCCGTCACTTCGGTTCATGTCATGGTTCGCGTGGTACACACGACCACGGTCTGCACCACATCGCTGCTGACAAGTCTACCCGATTCACATCGCCAAGGGGAACGAGCATAGAAATTCCGGCTGGCGCATAGGGCGTTTGATCCGCTATCTCGGAGCAGAAAACAAACCGTGACATCAAATGCGAAAAACTGGCAACTGCTGTCCCATGAATTCAGATGGGCGTTGTTCAAGCAAGACAATCAAACCGTGAATGCAGTTGCGATCAACAGGAAACTGATGTCCGTTCAAGTCCGATGGGCACAACTGTCAAACCGTAATTTCAGCTGCGTCGATCAGCTAACAGTTGCGACGTAAAATCACATGGGCCGAAGCCAAACGCTTTATTGTGCAAAGGGTGATGACCATCCGGGAAACAGATGAGTCATTCAGCGGTTTACCTACCCGCGCGAACGGCGGACATAACCGAGTGACGGCGGACGACTAACCACTTCAAAAACCCCGACTCCGTCACTTCGGTTCATGTCATGGTTCGCGTGGTACACACGACCACAGTCTGCATCACA
>NZ_JAJKFQ010000037.1 GCF_020966635.1 Stieleria sp. JC731
GTGAACAGCTAACAAATGACACGCGAGATCAGATGGGCCGAATCCAGGAACTTTATAGTGCAAAGGGCGATGACCACCCGGGGAACAGATGAATCACCCAGCGGTCCATCTACCCGCGCGAACGGTACGGATCACGTGGTCGCCGCGAACGATCAACCACTTCAAGAAACTCAACTCGGCGACTCACGTGCATCCGCTGGTTCCCCGCTGCCTCGGAAGCCCGTTGTGAATCAACGCAGCCTCTGGGCAAAATTCCCCCACTGCGTCAAGCACCGCGTGTCCGTCACCGAAGAAAGTGTCTTCGCATTCTATCAACTGTTGATCGCGAGTCTCTATAAAGATTCGATTTGAATCAAGGTTGTCCCGGAACTCGATTGAGACCAAATCAGCCAGATTAAGTTTCGTCGAGCGTGGTGTGAGCCCTGTGCACCACCAATGAATAAAATCGGTGGTGATTGTAACTCCAGCGCAATCACCACGACGAACTCCCAGAAAACCCAGAGCCGCCACACCCCCAAAAAAAGCGACAGAATAAGGACTTGCGGTTTTTGCATCAACGCGGCAACCAGCACGGTACCCAGGGCGATTACCAAAAGTCCCAGGTAAACAACGATGTATCGTGGAGAATCGAAGCGTCGAACAAACGTGAATTCGTTTTTCATTTCAGTCGGGGAACGTCGCGGTTCACTGGGCTAACGGCGTTTGACGTCCAAATGTCAAACCACGTCGACGTTAGTTTCGGTGCAACCGCTTGGTTCTAGGGGTACGGCGATCATTGCAAGGACGTGGGTCTTGATGCGATCGAACGTGAATTCTAAAACCAATATCAGTCAGACGCAAAGATCTGACCGCAGAGCCAAGCTATCTGTATGACTGCGATCCAACGCAGACACATCGAACAAATTACCACGGCGGTACGCCGTAGTCTTCCGCCGGAGTAGCTAATTCCAGCGGGTTGGTTCACTTCTCTATCCTTCGAAGTGAACCGCGACGTCCTAGTGGCAAGGAAGCCACTAGAACGGTAGGGTTCAGCGGGGCCGCGCGAGCGACTCACCACTTTAAAAACGTCAACTCGCGGCCTCCGTTGCAACCCATGGTTACCCCAGTCCCGATCTCAGCTAGTCCACCCAAGCGTCAATCTCATCTTCAGTGGAAACCGTTGCGGTCACGCCATGGTCTGTAAACATCCCGTCAGCGTGAAACCCCAAGGTCACGAATTGTTCGGAATCTATCGCCAACGAGCACAATGATAATCGATCGGAAAATCTGCCGGCATCCAATGGGCCTTCGTCGCTCTCGTCCAGTTTCCGCCATTCTTTGTTGTAAAGGTCCAATAGATTGTCCGTGATTCGTGCGAGAATAGTTGATCTGCGTTGTGGCCATTCGTCTGTAATCTGCTTGGCACGGTCAATAGATGCTTGATTCGGTGCTTCTGGAGCTGAATCAAGGAAGAGGTCCACGGTATCGCCTGTTTCTGGTAGCTCGAAAGATCCCTCAAACCATGAGTATTCATCACGAAAAATGAGACGACCAAATCGGGAATCTTGGAACTCGACGGGTTGTGAATCGTCGCAGGCAGGGAAGATGTCTCCGATCAGTTCGACGATTTGGTCCAGCAACGAATCCGTCGCGTCTTCGTCGACGAAGGTCACCGTGACAGTCACGTTGTTTTCGGCAAAGGAAACCTCGGTGGTTAAGCATGGCAGTTTCTCGATGGCAGCTTGGAGCTTTGGGATTCCGTTCGCAGCATCCTCTTCGGAAACCTCAGCATGTAGCGTCAGGACTTGATGGTCAGGCAATAGATACTCCGATGGGGTAACGGTAGCCGTCACCGAGGTCGGGCGGTGGACTGACCACTTTTATAAAACACGACTCCCGACCTTCGCGTGCACGGCATGGTTCGCGAGGTACACACGACCACGGCCTGCACTACATCGCTGTCGACCAGTCTACCCAATTGGAATGGCCAAGGGGAACGAGCATTGATATTTCGGCTGGCGCATAGCGAGTTTGAACTGCTATCTCGGAGCTGAAATCAAACCTTCACGTCAAATGCGATTGATTGGAAACTGATGTCTCAAGAAATCAATTGGGCCGAATTCACGAGCAACTATCAAACGACAAACTCAGTTGCGTCGATCAGCTAGCACTTGTCACGTGAAATCAGATGGGCCGAAATAAAACGCCTGGAACGAAGAAGGGCGATGACCATGTTGACTAGAGATGAGTCATCAAGCAGTCACAGCTACCCGCGCGAACGGTAGCGATCACCGAGTTGGCGCGATAGAGATGAAACTAAAACCCAAAAGTCATCGACTCGCCAACTTCGGTGCATCGCATTGTTATCCCCATTTTATTTCGTTAAACGCCATTGTCCCAAACGTATTGAAATCCATTGCGTAGCTCCATAAAGCGAAACGCATCATGTCGCTGCGTCGGTAGGTTTTCCCAAAACCATTATCGAGAATTTCATCCCAACTTTCACCGTCAGAGTGCTGAGCAAACAACATCGCATTTCGATCAGCAATCAGCTAATCGTCTTCAAGCGGCGTCTGGTAAATAATTTCGTGAAGAGTGCCGGCCCAGTCAGCAAGAATGATGTTTCCTTCTGGAATTTCGTATTGACGCTGTACAACGCCAGCGGCCTTTTCGTGTGGGCGTTCCCAAACGAGCGTACCGAACGATGGCAAATCCGCGATTTGAGTCTCAAGTTGCAGTCGTGGAATTGTCATTGAATCGAAAGTGAAGCTGTGTGCGAATCAGCGGGATAACGGCGGACATAACCGAGTGACGGCGGATGACACACCACTTCAGAACCCCCGACTCCGTCACTTCGGTTCATGTCATGGTTCGCGTGGTACACACGACCACAGTCGGCACTACATCGCTGTCGCCAAGTCTAACCGATTGGAATCGGGAAGGGGAACGAGCATAGATTTTTCGGCTGGCGCATAGGGCGTCTGACCAGCTATCTCGGAGCAGAAAACAAATCGTGACATCAAATGCGATAAACAAGATACTGCTGTCCCTTTCGATTAGATGAGCCGTCAGCCACAACGATAATCAAACGGTGAATTCAATTGCGATCAATAGGAAACTGAGGTCTCCCGAAATCACATGGGCCGCGATAAGGCACAACTATCAAACCGATAATTCAATTGCGGCGATCAGCTTACAGTTGCCACGTGAAATCAAATGGGCCAGATTCAGCAGCATTGGATCCAGTCACAACTCCCCGCGCGAACGTTACGGATCACGCGGTCGCCGCGAGCGATCCTCCATCCCAAAAACCACGACTCGGCGACTCGTCGTGCATCCGATTGTTACCCGCTCTTCTCTGCCATGTCCATTGCCGCTTGGATTTTGGCGATCCGCGTCCGCCACCAAACACACGCGTCAGCGGCATGGTCAGCGGAGCTCATTTCCCATTGGTGCAGCGATTGTACCGCGTCGTCCAAGCGTTCAGTCAAATAGTAAACGTACTCGGATGGTGTAGACGGAATAAAGCCAGGCCCATCACAGCCACAGGAATGAAATGCATGTCCCAATGCGTAAACGCCTGCTAAAGCCCTCCACGCTTTCACATCAGCGCGACGAGGCGGACGCCAATCGCGTCCAAGGTCAGCCATCGGATTGCCGCAGTTTGGGCATTTGAAAATCGCCTCCCGATACTCCGATTGGAGATCTGCAAGACGAAATCCGAGTTCGCGCTCGCGTTCCGAGAGACGTAAATCGTTCCAGGTGCAGTCCCTGAGTTCCCGGTATACGTAGCCTTTGCCACGTACCGCCAGCCAATCGTCGATTGACGGTTGCTTGAATGCCGTTCTGCAATCAAAGCAGGCAAAATGGAGCTTGTAGGGACCTGAAACGGCGTAACGACACATCACATCAGTCGGGTAACGCTGGCCATCACCCGGCACGCGCGAGGAAAGCCACCATGAGAAATACGGCCGATCGCGTGCTCGGTGTGCATGGCTTGGTTATGCCACTACGTCAGCGGCAAATATGTGGCGAGAAACTCCTCGACCGACCGCGGATCGTTAACGCTTAGCAAACAGTCGGGAGTCATAGTGTCATTCGCAAGTTGGGACCGAAATCGCCAAGGGATTTGCCGACCAATTGTACCATATTGAGCAAACTCTATCGCAACATCACGGAACGGGCGCGGATCGGAGAAAAAGGCGGATTCAGGAAACTGGTAGATACTGATGTCTTTCAGCACGTTGGATTCGACGCCATTGAACGATTCGTACACGAAGCAACCTCGCTCAGAGTCTTCTACGCCGTATGCGCAGTATCCAAGAACCGGAGCGTTAAGGAACTCCATTCCGATTCCGCTCATCTCTTCAGTTTCCAGTGAGAGGTTTGATAATTCTCCATTCAGATATCTTCGAACGAGCTCGTCGATTCTGTCTCGACTCGGGTCGTCGATCTTGAGTCCATCGGCGTTGATGTGACGACAATACATGCATCGACCCTGGAAAAGTTCCTCTGTGGCATAACGACCAGCGTAACCGGGCGGCGACGTTACGCGATGATTTCAGTTTCCGCCGGATTCGCCGCTCCGGTTCACGCAATTGTTAGACGGCGTTTGGGCCTGCCGGCTCGACATGTCGTTTTCCAGTCAGAATTTCCATGTAAGTTCGGACTGTGTCGCGGTTGTCCCATGCGGCCTTGAAATGGTCGCGAAGTTTCGGCACGTCCGTGGCGACGGTAGTCGGCCAAAGGTTTGGTGAGTAGGACACTACTCGCATCATGTTATCGACGTCAAAAATCCGTTCTGTACCTTCTGCCTTTATGAGAGCCAGCGGTAAGTCTCGGGCAATCCGTATGCCAAGTTCGAACAGAACATTCGGGTTGTGATCGGAAAGGTCAGCGATGACAAGCTCTTTCGCGAGAAGCTGCGTAATAATGGTTGATTGAATCACGTCGCTGCCGTGCTGGTCTGCCGTCTCCACCGCAAATCCGGCGGCATTTGCCGCCGGTGTAATCAAAGTTGTGAGCACTTCGTTGAAGAATCCTCTAGCACGCGGATTCTCGCCTTTCTCGCTGAACGGCATGACCACAAACGCTGTTCGATCGAATTTGCCTTTTGGTTGACCAATCACCCGAACATCACTGCCAGAATCGTCTTCAGGTGTGTCGCGTTTTGTAATGCCGGGTTTTAGACCTTCGGCTATACCAAGAAACTCGCAGTTGGCCTTGAAGATGTCGGCAAACTCATCGTGTAACGAAGGGTCGATTCCAAAATCATTCTGGAGCGTATTGGTCAGAAACTCCTTTTCAGGAAGATTGCTGCCCCCGTAGTGATCAAATACGCGTTTAAATACGTCCACCGAGAAAAACGCGTCGACAAGTGCCTGTTGCTTTTCCTGTTCGCTCCCAGCGAAAACGAGGCGTCGCCCGAGTTCGGAGAGTTCGACTTTTTCCGTGTCGCGTGATCCAACGGTGAGATCGTAATCACGTGATGAAGCTGCGAGGTAGAAGAACTTGTTGTTGTTCTTCTTCACGCCAAGAGATGCCTTGGCCGCCAATTCGGTGTCCCAAGGATGCCCGTTATTCTTCACTCGAATCGTTTTGGCAAGCGCAATGGCGTCTTCGAGAGGCAGGACCGGGTATGACCGCTTCGCTGTCGTGCTTGCTGTCTTTTGTGAAGCTGCTTTCTTGGCGGGCTTCTTCTTTTTCACGGTCTTCTTCTTTGGAGTTGCCTTCTTCTTGGCGGTCTTCTTTTTTGCGGACGGCTTCGCGCCTAAAGTGTTCGCGGGCGGAGCCGTGGTGCCATCCGGTTCCGCAGAGCTATCGGTGTCGTCAGTCATGAATAGCGTTCGTTGGTACAATGGTGCGATTGATGTGTGTCTTGCCGTCTAACGGTAACGATCACGTGGTCGCCGCGAATGACATACCACTTCAAAAACTTCAACTCGGCGACTCACGTGCATCGTCGGGTTCGCGCGGTACTCACGACCACGGTCTGCGGTACATCGCTGGCAATAAGTCGACCCGATTGGAATCGCCAGAGGGAACGATTATGAGTTTTTCCGCTGGCGCATAGGGCGATTGAACTGCTATCTCGGAGCAGAAAATAAAAGGTTCCTTTGAATGCGACCAATTTGATCTCCGCTGCTTCGTATCAACGCATGGTTCCATCAAATTAGTTGTCAAACGGGGTGACACGACGGCCCCGAATCAGCACTCCAAAAGTCGACACACACCCCAAAAGCAAGATCGAGGAAGGCTCAGGTATGGCCGTCATATTGAACTCAACCTGATCGATGTGCGCTCCCGAAATTCCCGTCGACGTTCCCTGCACGAATGACACCGTTATTGCCTCTCCATTCTGCACAGCAAAAACACTGGAATTCTCGGTCCAGGCACTGGTGATGCTTGTTATTGGAGTCAGGTCAACAATGGTCCCTGAGATAGATCCATCAACGCGGTACTGACTAGTGCCAGGGGACCTGAGCCAAGCATCAAACGTAAACACTGCCATTCCCGTTGTTTGAGATGGCACCACAAACGATTGAGAGAAAGTCACAGGGGTGTTACCGGAATCCAATTCCAGGTGTTGTCCCGTCGATTCTCCGTCCGATCCAATGGTGGGCGAAGTTAAAACCCCAGAATCCCAAACCTCGAACGCGCCAATTGTCGATGTCCAATTTGGGAGAGAGTTTACGACAGCGAAATTAACAATATCTGGTGACTCAAATTCTCCGTTCTTAATTAGGTTCACGGTCGCGGCTGGTACTTGCTGTGCGCAAATCGAGAAGCAAGAGATTAAAATGCAGATGTTCCTCATGGCTCTACTTCTATAGGTTTACAGAACTATAGTGGTCACTGACTCGGTGCGGCTGAGATGAAACTAGAACCCAAATGAAATCGACTCGCCTCCGTTGGTGCACCGCTTTGCTCGGGTATTGCACACGACGACGGCAGGTACCGCATCACTGACGACAAGTCTACCCCATTTGAAGTGTAAAGGGTAGTCAGCATCAAGTATGTAGTCTGCACACCAGATGTAAGAAGTCTTCGATCAGAAACAACTGTCAAACCGCAATCTCAATTGCGATCAATAGGAAACTGACGTCTTGCGAAATCAGATAGGCCGTATTCAAGTACGACTTTCAAACCGCAACTTCAATTGCAGCGATCAGCAAACAGTTGCGACTTTAGGTCAGATGGGCCGGATCGAAATGCTTTGAATTGCGAAGGGATATGACCAACTGAGAAAGAGATAATACATCCAGCGGTCCATCTACCCGCGCGAACGGGACGGATCACGTGGTCGCCGCGAACGACTCACCACTTCAAAAACCTCAACTCGGCGACTCACGTGCATCCGATTGTTATGCGTCCGTTCCCCAATCGTGTACGTTGTCGTAACCCTTAGC
>NZ_JAJKFQ010000038.1 GCF_020966635.1 Stieleria sp. JC731
ATTGCGATCAATAGGAAACTGACGTCTCGCGAAATCAAATGGGCCGAGTTCACGAGCAACTATCAAACCGTAACCTCAAGTGCAACGATCAGCTATCAGTTGCTAGGTGAGATCAGATAGGCCGGAATCAACGCTTTGTAGTGCAAAGGGCGATGGCCATCCGGGAAACAGATGAGTCATTCAGCGGTTCATTTACCCGCGCGAACGGCGGACATAACCGAGTGACGGCGGACGACTAACCACTTCAGAAACCCCGACTCCGTCACTTCGGTTCATGTCATGGTTCGCGTGGTACGCACGACCACAGTCTGCACTACCTCGCTGCCGACAAGTCTACCCGATTCGAATCGCCGAGGGGAACGAGCATTAATCTCCGGCTGGCGCATAGGGCGTTTGACTAGCTATCTCGGAGCAAAAATCAACTGTGACATCAAATGCGATCATCAGGAAACTGCTGTTCCTTGAACTCGCGTGTGCGTTGCCCAAGCAACACAATCAAAACGTGAATTCGATTGCGATCAAAAGGAAACTCACGTCTCGCGAAATCCGTTGGGCCGCGTTCAAGCACAACTATCAGACGGTGAATTCAAATGCAGCGATCATCAAACATTTGCCCAGTGAAATCAGATGGGCCGGATTCAGCAGCATTGGATCCAGTCACAACCACCCGCGCGAACGGCGGACATAACCGAGTGACGGCGGATGACACACCACTTCGAAACCCCCGACTCCGTCACTTCGGTTCATGTCATGGTTCGCGTGGTACGCACGACCACAGTCTGCAATACATCGCTGCTGACAAGTCTACCCGATCGGAATGGCCAAGGGGAACGAGCATTGATATTTCAGCCGGCGGGTAGGGCGTTTGACCAGCAATCTCCAAGCAGGGATCAAACTGTGACATCAGAAGCGATCATCAGGAAACTGTGGTTCCCTGAAATCCAGTGGGCCACGCACAGCAACAACGATCAAACCGTGACGTCAAATGCCATTGATTGGAAACTGATGTCTCAAGAAATCAATTGGGCAGTATTCACGAGCAACTATCAAACGACAAACTCAGTTGCGGCGATCGGTTAACGGTTGCTAGGTGAGATCGGCTGGGCCAGATTCATACGCTTCAAATTGCAGAGGGCGATGACCAAGCTGGAGACAGATGTGATATCAGCCAGTTCACCTACCCGCGCGAACGGCGGACATAACCGAGTGACGGCAGATGACTAACCACTTCAAAAACCCCGACTCCGTCACTTCGGTTCATGTCATGGTTCGCGTGGTACACACGACCACGGCCAGCAGTACATCGCGCGTGACAAGTCTACCCGATCGGAATGACAAAGGGGAACGAGCATAGATATTTCGGCTGGCGCATAGGGCGTTTGAACTGCTATCTCGGAGCAACATACAAACCGTGACATCAAATGCGATAAACAGGAAACTGCTGACCCGTGAATTCAGATGGGTTTTATTTGAGCGACACGATCAAACCGTGAATTCGGTTGCGATCAACAGGAAACTGCTGTCGCGCTAAATCCAGTGGGCCGCGATCAGGCACAACTATCAAACCTTGATTTCAGTTGCGGCGATCAGCTAACAGTTGCCACGCAAGATCAGATGGGCCGGATCCAAAAGCTTTGCAGTGCAAGGGACTATGACCAACTGAGAGAAAGTTGAGTCACCAGGCAGTTCATCTACCCGCGCGAACGGTCATGGTCACCGAGTCGGCGCGGTTGAGGTGAAACTAAAACCCAAAAGACGTCGACTCGCCGACTTCGGTGCACCAACAGGTTCGCGAGGTACCCACGACCACAGTCGGCACCACATCGCTGGTGACAAGTCTACTCGATCGTAATCGCGATGGGGAACGAGCATAGATATTTCGGCCGGCGCATGGGGCGGTTGAACTGCCATCCCGGAGCAGATAACAAACCGTGACATTAAATGCGATAGACAGGAAACTGTTGTCTCTTCAAATCAGATGGGCGATATCAAAGCGAGACAATCAAACCGCGAATTCAATTGCGATCAATAGGAAACTGACGTCTCGCGAAATCAAATGGGCCGAGTTCACGAGCAACTATCAAACCGTAACCTCAAGTGCAACGATCAGCTATCAGTTGCTAGGTGAGATCAGAT
>NZ_JAJKFQ010000039.1 GCF_020966635.1 Stieleria sp. JC731
ACTATCAAACCGTTAATTCACTTGCGGCGATCATCAAACACTTGCCACGTGAAATCAGATGCGCCGGATTCAGCGGCGTTGAAGACAGGCGATGGTTATTGCAGTCACAACCACCCGTGCGAACGGCAGCCGTCACCGAGGTCGGGCGGTGGACTTACCACTTCAATAAAACACGACTCCCGACCTTCGCGTGCACGGCATGGTTCGCCCTCTTAATGCCAGCTGAGATTGAGGTATTGGCGAAGCCTATCCGTAAAGTATCCCGTTAGCGATTCGGAAATCACCACTGGTTTCCCATCGGATTCGGAATCATTGTAATTGAACATCCACGTAGCGGGATCATCACTTCCGTCGGCTTTGAAAAAGAGAAAAGCATAGATCTCGTCCCATGCGAATACGACATCATCAGCCTGCAAGCGGAACTCGACTCCGTCGCGCTCTAAAAGCTCTGTAGCACAGACGTGCAGCTTCGCTAGATGTGAAAGGGGAGCTACAATTTCCGCAATACAGAACCGATTTGAGTCCAGTTCCATAAACTCACGGTACTGAACCGGAAACTTGATGCCTAGAAGCTTCTCTGTAGCGTCCAACTCCGCAGCGGAAGAACCGCGGTGCCCTGGCAACTCACGAAAAACCTCGAGAATCTCGTCATCTCGGAGTGTCATCGCAATTGAATCCTTGGGCGAACGGTAGAATTCACGGGGGACGGGCGAAAGACTTGCAAGCATATCGAAAAACGGAACTCCCGTCCTCCCGTGCAATTCATTGTTATTTGCGAACCTCTATTCAGAGCCAAGGTCTACACCAGCTTTTGGTCTCGTATTAAACAATGGCGCGACCATCGCAACGATCGCCGGAACAATGAAGGGGATCGAAAGATAAAGGATGCTAGTAGTCTGATTGTGTGACTGCCCAATGCCGCCACTAAAGAAATAGATCAACCAGCCAAATTGGTAAGTTAACCAGAACTGATACCAGTTGAGCCGCGGAGTTGTTAGCCAAGCGGTTACCGAGGAGCAAATCAACGATGCAGTTATGGACGATACCGCCCAGTAAATAGCGGTGCGGTCGTTGAAGTGTATCAGGTTTAGCTCTACGAGGATGAGATCGATAGCCAATCCAATCGGGATCGTTGCAATCAACGATGCGAACAGCGCCGCCCACTTGCGAATCGTCGCGTAGATAGTTACTTGCGACGCGGTCAAGCGAGACGACGATGGAGGTGTGTAGGGGTTCATCATGCCACAAGCAATCTAATCGATCTCAGTCAAATAACGGTCATGGTCACCGAGTCGGCGCGATTGAGGTGAAACCAAAACCCAAAAGTCGTCGACTCGCCGACTTCGGTGCACCAACTGGTTCGCGTGGTACACACGACCACGGTCGACACTACCTCGCTGACGCCAAGTCTACCCGATCGGAATCGCGAAGGGTAACGAGCATAGATTTTTCGGCTGGTGTATAGGGCGTCTGACCAGCTATCTCGGAGCAGAAAACAAACCGTGACATCAATTGCGATAAACAAGAAACTGCTGTCCCATGCATTCAGTTTGGTGCCGTTCACGCAACACAATCAAACCGTGAATCCAGTTGCGATCAACAGGAAACTGCTGTCGCGCTAGATCCAATGGGCCGCGATCAAGCACAACTATCAAACCGTTAACTCACTTGCGGCGATCATCAAACACTTGCGACGTGAAATCAGATGGGCCGGATTCAGCAGCATTGAAGACAGACGTTGGTTATCGCAGTCACAACCACCCGCGCGAACGACCCGCATCACGGGGTGGCGGGAAATGACGTTGATTTCAAATTCGACTGGCCACCGCCACTCCCGTGCATGCGATGGTTCGCCGCACTCGACCGTTGCGAACGGCCAGAGGATTTGCGACGCCCATGTATTGCGTTTGTCGGTTAGCCCGTATCTTAGTCGCGCCACCGCCAAGCAATGTCGCCATCATTCCAATGAACCGCAGGCAGGCATATTGAACGCCGGGATCCAGTTGAGTCTTCAAGATACCACATTTCATCATCAAAGTATTCAGGCGGGTACAACTCACCCGGTTCTGGGAGGTCGGCATCGGCGGCCGTACATGCATCAAAGAAACTTCGATATGCGTTTGCAGCGTCGTATGGCCTGAAGTGCGCGTGAACCCACGGATGGTCCGCAGATAGGTTTGTTGCGGTGCCGAGAGCAGTCCCGTTGTGGTAGACCGTATAGGTATCAGGCAAACTCAATCTCTCGTCATCAGCATGAAAACGGTGCCAGGAAATATCGTCGGCGAACGGTAGCCGTCACCGAGGTCGGGCGGTGGACTGACCACTTCAATAAAACACGACTCCCGACCTTCGCGTGCACGGCATGGTTCGCGTGGTACACACGACCACAGTCGGCACTACATCGCTGGTAACAAGTCTACCCGATCGGAATCGTGAAGGGGAACGAGCATAGATATTTCGGCCGGCGGAAAGGGCGTTTGATCCACTATCTCGGAGCAAAATCAAACCTTCACATCAGAAGCGATAGACAGGAAACTGCTGCCCCGTGAATTCAGATGGGCGTTGTTCTAGCAAGACAATCAAACCGTGAATTCAATTGCGATCAATAGGAAACTGACGTCTCCCGAAATCACATGGGCCGCGATCAGCAACGACTAACAAACCGTGAACTCAATTGCGGCGATCGGCTAATGGTTGTCAGATGAGATCAGATGGGCCAGATCCGTCAGCATCGAAAACAGGCGTTGGTTATCGCAGGCACAACCATCCGCGCGAACGGCCGCGATAACCGAGTCGCGGCGATTGATTTTCCATTGTCAAAAACGACGGCTCCGCGACTTCGGTTCATCGCATGGTTCGCCGCTTGTCTTCGTTCAGATGTGAATGTGGCAAGGCCGGCAAATCCCCACGCCCCAGCTTACCGTTGTTTCAAGCGCACCACCACACACGGGACAATTGACCGGGGTGGCGTCGTCTGCATCGTGGAAGTACCAAAGTCGAGTAGGATGATGTATGGACAAGAAAACTGCGATTTCGCGTCCGCGTTTGTTGACCTGCCCTTGTGGGTCTTGCAGCCACCGTTTGGCATCATCTTCGTACTCCCCAGAATCAAGCCAAAGTCGGTAGAGCGAGCTGGCAACGCCATGCCACTCAGCAACGGCCTCGGTTTCGCGTTCAGTCAAACCAATGCGTTCCGCATCGACCTCGCGACGGCATACTGCACAATGAATCGGATTACTTGTCAGGAGATCGACCAATACAAGTTCCGTCACCACATCGCAGTCGCAGGATTCGACATCGGTAGTCGGTCTCAAGCGATCGTAGGCATTCATTGATTCAGTCGGCGAACGGCGGACATAACCGAGTGACGGCGGATGACTAACCACTTCGAAAACCCCGACTCCGTCACTTCGGTTCATGTCATGGTTCGCGAGGTACCCACGACCACAGTCGGCACTACATCGCTGGTAACAAGTCTACCCGATCGGAATCGTGAAGGGGAACGAGCATAGATATTTCGGCTGACGCATAGGGCGTTTCATCGGCTATCTCGGAGCAACATCCAAACCGTGACATCAAATGCGATCAACAGGAAACTGCTGCCCTATGGATTCAGATGAGAGTTGTCCGAACCACACAGTCAAACCGTGAATGCAGTTGCGATCAACAGGAAACTGATGTCCGTTGAAGCCCGATGAGCGCAATCCGGGCACAACTATCAAACCGTGATTTCAGTTGCGGCGATCAGCTAGCACTTGTCACGTGAAATCAGATGGGCCGGATCCAAACACTTTGTAGTACAAAGGGCGATGACCAACTGAGAACGAGATGAGTCACGCAGCGGTTCATCTACCCACGCGAACGGTAGCCGTCACCGAGGTCGGGCGGTGGACTGACCACTTCAATAAAACACGACTCCCGACCTTCGCGTGCACGGCATGGTTCGCGAGGTACACACGACCACGGTTTGCACCACATCGCTGTCGATCAGTCTACCCGATTGGAATCGCCAAGGGAAACGAGCATTGATATTTCAGCCGGCGGGCAGGGCGTTTGACCAGCAATCTCCAAGCCGGGATAAAACCGTGACATCAGAAGCGATCATCAAGAAACTGTGGTTCCCTGAAATCCAGTGGGCCACGCACAGCAACAACGATCAAACCGTGACGTCAAATGCCATTGATTGGAAACTGATGTCTCAAGAAATCAATTGGGCCAAATTCACGAGCAACTATCAAACGACAAACTCAGTTGTGGCGATCGGCTAATGGTTGCTAGGTGAGATCAGATGGGCCACATTCATACGCTTCAAATTGCAGAGGGCGATGACCAAGCTGGAGACAGATGGGATATCAGACAGTTCACCTACCCGCGCGAACGTCAGCGTTCACCGGGTCGCGGCGAACGAGTCGAAACTAAAACCCAAACCAGCTCAACTCCGCGACTCCGCGTGCAACGCATGGTTATGTGCTTCTGTTTGATGCGATGACAGTCTTGCAGCCACGACAAAGCCAGAAGTAGAACAAAATGTAGCCTCCCTCAAACTCCCACCATATGTCTTCGTGCCCTGGAATCGGTTTTGGAGGAATGCTCGCAATCAAATCGACGTCCGGCGCTTTGTGGTAGTTGGGACAGCTCGCATTCTCGCACGGGTCAGATCGGTGTCCCAAAGTCCCTGTGCCTCCTAGCGTGAGTGTAAACCAATCGATGTCATCGTCATTTTCGATTGCCGATTGCGCGGAAAAGCGAATCTCTGGAAATGCATCAACTCTCACGTACGCTTCATCGGGCGGGTCAGGCTCAGCGTCGGAGATATGCAAGATGTGGATTTCGTCATTAGAAACCATCGAATATTGCATCGACGGTCCGCCGAACCCATATTTCAGCGGGTAATAGAGCGGAAGGCAGTCAATCGAATCCGAGCGGAATGGAATGGCTTCATCGCGAAGGTCGATCGTCAACAGTTTGTGCACGGGAACAGCAGATCCCGCAGGAGTGACGCCGCGATGAGATGGAACGCCGCCGAAAACATGCAGACCTCTCTCTGACTCTTGAAGCGGGTAGAGCAAGGTATCACGTACGTCAATCACGTTGCTGTCTCTCGCACATAACGGTAGCCGTCACCGAGGTCGGGCGGTGGACTGACCACTTCAATAAAACACGACTCCCGACCTTCGCGTGCACGGCATGGTTCGCGTGATACACACGACCACGGTCTGCAGGACATCGCTGTCGACAAGTCTACTCGATCCGAATCATCAAGGGGAACGAGCATCAATTCGTCGGTCGGCACTCAAGGCGTTGGAGCAGCTGTTTCGAAGCAAAGATCAAACCGTGATATCAAATGCGATAATCAGGAAACTGCGGTCACTTGAAGTCGGATGGGCTAAGTTCAAGCATCTCGATCAATCCGTGAATTCAATTGCGATTGATTGAAAGCTGATGTCCGTCGAAATCCGATGGGCCGAATTCACGAGCAACTATCAAACCGCAATTTCGGTTGCAGCGATCAGCTAACAGTTGCGACGTGAAATCAGATGGGCCTGGTTCAGCAGCATTGAGGACAGGCGATGGTTATCGCAGTCACAACCATCAGCGCGAGCGGCGGACATAACCGAGTGACGGCGGACGACTAACCACTTCAAAACCCCCGACTCCGTCACTTCGGTTCATGTCATGGTTCGCGAGGTACCCACGACCACAGTCGGCACCACATCGCTGGTGACAAGTCTACCCGATTGGAATCGCGAAGGGTAACGAGCATAGATTTTTCGGCTGGCGCATAGGGCGTATGAACAGCTATCTCGCAGCAGAAATCAAACCGTGACATCAAATGCGATAAACAGGAAACTGCTGTCCCGTGAATTCAGTTGGGATCGTCCAAGCAACACTATCAAACCGTGAATTCGATTGCGATTGATTAGAACCTACTGTCCGTTGAATTCAGATGGGCCGTGTTCAGACACAACTATCAAACCGCGAGCTCATTTGCGGCGATCAGCTAATAGTTGTTACGTGAAATCAGATGGGCCGGATTCGGCAGCGTTGAAGACAGGCGTTGGTTATCAGTCACAACCACCCGCGCGAACGGCGGACATAACCGAGTGACGGCGGATAACTAACCACTTCGAAAACCCCGACTCCGTCACTTCGGTTCATGTCATGGTTCGCGAGGTACCCACGACCACAGTCGGCACTACATCGCTGGTTACAAGTCTACCCGATCGGAATCGCGAAGGGGAACGAGCATAGATATTTCGGCCGGCGGATAGGGCGTTTGATCAGCTATCGCGGAGCAACATCCAAACCGTGACAGCAAGTGCAATAAACAGGAAACTGCTGTATCTTGAATTCCGATGGGAGTTGTTCAAGCAAGACAATCAAACCGTGAATTCAACTGCGATCAATGGGAAACTGAAGTCTCCTGAAATCAGATGGGCCGTATTCTCGAGCAACTATCAAACGACAAACTCAGTTGCGGCGATCAGCTATCTGTTGACACTTGAAATCAGAAGGGCTGGATCCAAACGCTTTGTATTGCAAAGGGCGATGATCAACTGAGAAGGAGCTGAGTTATCTGGAAGATCATCTACCCGCGCGAACGGCGGACATAACCGAGTGACGGCGGATGACACACCACTTCAGAAACCCCGACTCCGTCACTTCGGTTCATGTCATGGTTCGCGTGGTACACACGACCACAGTCTACACTACTTCGCTCTCGA
>NZ_JAJKFQ010000040.1 GCF_020966635.1 Stieleria sp. JC731
GTGAACAGCTAACAAATGACACGCGAGATCAGATGGGCCGAATCCAGGAACTTTATAGTGCAAAGGGCGATGACCACCCGGGGAACAGATGAATCACCCAGCGGTCCATCTACCCGCGCGAACGGTCATGGTCACCGAGTCGGCGCGGTTGAGGTGAAACTAAAACCCAAAAGACGTCGACTCGCCGACTTCGGTGCACCAACAGGTTCGCGAGGTACCCACGACCACAGCCGGCACTACATCGCTGTCGACAAGTCTACCCGATCGGAATCGCCAAGGGAAACGAGCATAGATATATCGGCCAGCGCATGGGGCGGTTGAACTGCTATCTCGGAGCCGAATTCAAACCGTGACATCAAGTGCGATAAACAGGAAACTGCTGTCCCATCAATTCAGCTGGGCGTTGTTCAAGTAACAAAATCAAACCGTGAATTCGATTGCGATTGATTGAAAACTGATGTCCGTCGAAATCCGGTGGGCCGAGTTCACGAGCAACTATCAAACCGTAACCTCAAGTGCAACGATCAGCTATCAGTTGCCAGGTGAGCTCAGATGGCCCGAATTCAGTAGCGTTGGATTCAAGCCATAACCATCCGCGCGAACGGTAGCCGTCACCGAGGACGGGCCAAGAAACTAAACACTTCAAAGCCGCCGACTCCCGTCCTTCGGTGCACGGCACTGTTATGCCCTACTGGAGGTAATGACCAAGATCCATTGCTGAATGAAAAACACCCAACACACGAATTAATTCGTCCGACGCAACCAGGTAGGGTATGCGGTAATGCCCATAAAGAATCTCCCGGACCTCGCGATCCACAATCGGCTCATAGCGCTGCCCTAGACGAGGATGCGATGATAAGAGCTGGATCTTTTCGTAGATTTCAACCACAACCTTAGCGGCCGCAGTGGGATTGTCTTGGGCAATATAGTCATGAACGCACCGCAACCTACGTTCAGCCTCTTCAGTCCACTCTATTTCTGCCATGTGCTAATTCGTTGTCGAATTTCAGCGTTCGAAACGGTGCGTCCTGAGTCGTTGTCGGCCAGTCCCCGTCGAACCATTTCCGCGTAGGCAAGTTCCCGAAGGATCGCCTGAAAGCTAGCGTCCGACGGTTGCCGCGCAATAATATCAGCGGCCGCATCCCTGTCGGACTGTGGTGCAGGAAGAGAAGTTGACATTGCGAGGCCTCTTGTGAGTGACAACCTCATTGTAGCACTTTGCATCTCTGCAGAACAGAGATCGATGTCAATTGCCGATGGCATAACGGTACGGATCACGCGGTCGCCGCGAGCGATCCTCCACTTCAAAAACCACGACTCGGCGACTCGTCGTGCATCCGATTGTTATCCGACAAACTCCGTTCTAGATCCACGGTGCGTCGTGCGCAACTTGTCGACGAACTTTTTGAGTGTCGGAGCGACCTCATGTAGTCGTGTAGGATCATCCGGATTCTCCGGGATTGTTTCGTGGTTCCATGTGTAAAGCCAAAGTCGTTCGTCGCGTCCAGGGAAGTTCAGCAAGAAAGCCGTATCGCCCAATGGTTCTTCAACCAGAGCGACGGGAATGGAAAATCTAGGAAGGAAGTCGCGGTATCGCAGGATAGTATCAGTAAGTTCCCAAAACTGGCCGGTTTGAACTCCGAGAAAGCGATCGACTTCGATGCACACATCCTTGTTTTCGTACCAGCGTGATCCAGGAACGCCGCCGTTCTTCCAAAGCAGCATCGCTGCGTGCTGGGGCGAAATCTCGTATAGTAAATCGCAAACGGTTCCTATCTTCAAACGGGTTCCCTGTTCGGTAAACGACAACATCGGCCACTTCCATTTCTGCTTGAATGAACGTCGGAATTGGTACTCGTTGCCAGCAATTGCCATGTGAATTTTGAATTTGGATAACGATACGGTTCAGCGGGCGGCGGCGAACGACTCAGCCACCGGAAAACGGCGACCACCGCCGCTCCGTTGCAACCGATGGTTACCCGCAGTCTTGATAGGATAGCGTAAAATCGGCAAATTGGATTTGGAATTCAATTCCCGATGAAAACAAGAGGCAGTGTTGCAACCGTCCGTCGTCAAGAACATCGGGCTCATCGTATCCAAGATCGCCGTAACCATTTGGGCCGGGCAATCCCAGGTCTGGGTCAGATAGCGTCGCAAAATGATTTACCCCAGCGTACGTCAACGAAAAACGACGCAAGCCGCCCGAACCATTGTCACCGACCAGATTCAGAGTTAGCGTCTCGCGTGCCGTATCGAGGTTCAGTTCACGGAGACGTGCATCATGAAGCGAGATCGAATCCTGTAGCAGAAGCAAATCGGCGGGAAGGCGATGACGAATTGAATCAAGGTGCGCACGGAACGCAGTAAGTGGGGTGTTTGGATCGCCGCCTTGGATGCCAGACCACCACTCAATTGTGAAGAACTTCATTGGGGGCTACCACGTGACATTGATGCGGTTCAGTCGGGTAACGGCGGACATAACCGAGTGACGGCGGATTACACACCGCTTCAGAAACCCCGACTCCGTCACTTCGGTTCATGTCATGGTTCGCGTGGTACACACGACCACAGTCTGCATCACATCGCTG
>NZ_JAJKFQ010000041.1:0-1339 GCF_020966635.1 Stieleria sp. JC731
CAGCGATGTGATGCAGACTGTGGTCGTGTGTACCACGCGAACCATGACATGAACCGAAGTGACGGAGTCGGGGTTTCTGAAGCGGTGTGTAATCCGCCGTCACTCGGTTATGTCCGCCGTTACCCGTTTCGAAAGATGAGCGTGCCGCGATTGACCATACCGGTTCTTTTCCTGCTCGCTTCAACGATCGGTTGTGAGCGACGTCCTCGGATTCCGACGTACCAATTTGTCGATAATGTGCCGATCTTGACGTCACGAAGTGCAGACGATGTGATACTGCTCGCAAGCGACTACTGTAAAGAGAACGGCATCGACCTCCGCCAGCGTGAAATGCCTGTGATGTCTTACGACACTTTGGACGGAGTCGGCTATTGGTGCGTACTGTATCATGGCCTCACGCGGAAGCCCGGCGATCACTTTATGCTTCTGATCCAGGATGCGACCGGGGAGATCGAATATGTTCCTGGCGCATGATTGCAGTTCAGTCAACCTGCCAGTCTCTCTGCCATTGCCCCACTATGAATCGGGTAACAATGACATGCACGCGAGGACGGGAGTCACGGTTTTTCGTCTGCTTGCAAGTCGTTCGCCCGTCCCGCGTGATGTCTAACGTTCGCGCGGATGTTTGTGCCTGCGATAACCAACGCCTGTTTTCGATGCTGATGGATCTGGCCCAGCGGATCTCACCTGACAACCATTAGCCGATCGCCGCAACTGAGTTTGTGGTTTGATAGTTGCTCGTGAATTCGGCCCTTTTGATTTCGCGAGACGTCAGTTTCCTATTGATCGCAATTGAATTCACGGTTTGATCGTGTCGCTCGAATAACGCTCATCGGAATTCACGGGACAGCAGTTGCCCGTCTATCGCATTTGATGTCAACGTTTGATTTCTGCTCCGAGATGGCAGGTCAGACGCCCTACCCGCCGGCTGAAATATCAATGCTCGTTTCCCTTGGCCATTCCGATTGGGTAGACTTGTCATCAGCGATGTGGTGCAGACTGTGGTCGTGTGTACCACGCGAACCATGACATGAACCGAAGTGACGGAGTCGGGGTTTTTGAAGTGGTTAGTCGTCCGCCGTCACTCGGTTATGTCCGCCGTTCGCGCGGGTAGATGAACTACTTGATGACACAACTCCATCTCAGTTGATCATCGCCCTTTGCAGTACTAAGCGTTTGGATTCGGCCCATCTGAATTCAGTTGTCAACTGTTAGCTGATCGCCGCAAATGATGCTGCGGTTTGATAGTCGCTGCTGAATTCGGCCCATCTGATC
The DNA here is from genome assembly GCF_020966635.1 of Stieleria sp. JC731. Taxonomy (NCBI): domain Bacteria; kingdom Pseudomonadati; phylum Planctomycetota; class Planctomycetia; order Pirellulales; family Pirellulaceae; genus Stieleria; species Stieleria sp. JC731. The sequence goes on from NZ_JAJKFQ010000041.1 coordinate 1,276, forward strand.
TCACCTGGCAACTGATAGCTGATCGTTGCAACTGAGTCTGCGGTTTGATAGTTGCTCGTGAACT
>NZ_JAJKFQ010000041.1:1457-8387 GCF_020966635.1 Stieleria sp. JC731
CTATCGCATTTGATGCCACGGTTTTATTTCTGCTCCGATATAGCTGGTCAGACGCCCTATGCGCCAGCCGAAAAATCTATGCTCGTTCCCCTTGGCGATTTGAATCGGGTAGACTGGTCAGCAGCGATGTGGTGCAGACCGTGGTCGTGTGTACCACGCGAACCATGACATGAACCGAAGTGACGGAGTCGGGGTTTTTGAAGTGGTTAGTCATCTGCCGTCACTCGGTTATGTCTACCGTTCGCGCGGATGGTTGTGCCTGCGATAACCACCGCCTGTCTTCGATGCTGACGGATCTGGCCCATCTGATCTCACCTGACAACCATTAACCGATCGCCGCAACTGAGTTTGTGGTTTGATAGTTGCTCTTGATCGCGGCCCAATGGATTTTGCGAGACCTCAGTTTCCTTTGGATCGCAAGTGAATTCACGGTTGCATTGTCTCGCTTAGATACGGCCCAGTCGAATTTAAGAGACAATAGGTTCCAATCAATCGCAACTGATTTCGTGGCGTCAAACAACGCCCGCCGGATTTCAGCAGACAGCAGTTTCCTGTCTATCGCATTCGATGTCATAGTCTGATTTCTGCTCCGCGATAGCTGATCAAACGCCCATACCGGCGGCCGCAATATTAATACTCGTTCCCCTTGGCCATTCCGATCGGGTAGACTTGTCAGCAGCGATGTGATGCAGACTGTGGTCGTGTGTACCACGCGAACCATGACATGAACCGAAGTGACGGAGTCGCGGTATTTGAAGTGGTGAGTCGTCCGCCGTCACTCGGTTATGTCCGCCGTTCGCCGACTGATGTTGCATGCCCGACACCTCGACATACGCAACCAAGAATCTTCATCGTTCGCTCGAGCGTGTTCGTAGCTGCTCTCGGTTGCCGTTTCATATCCCCGAATCGACTTACGTTTACGTTGATGGCCTTTTGCCGTGTTGCTCGGATCTGAAAACCGGATTGTTTGATGTCCTTTTCAGTTCAAATGATCAATCGCTTGACGAGGCCATTATTTCCGCCGCTGTTCCAACTGAACTGATGGGTCCGCTCCAACGCCTACGAAACAGGCACATTGATTTGCAGCTAGAAAAAGAATCCGCAATTCGGGCACAGCGTTTCTGTGATGCAAAGGCAATCCTCAAATGGCAGCGTGACGTTGACTCGCTTATCGCAAAACTAGTTCCTAAGCACATGCGAGTTTCACCCGATACCGTTGTGTCGGCGATTCGCTCGCTCGGATACAATGGACCATTGCCTGATGTTGACCAAGGTAGCGGCGAACCAGGCGATGCACGTGAGTCGCCGAGATGAGGTTTTTGAAGTGGTGAGTCGTTCCCGGCGACCACGTGATCGTTATCGTTCGTCCAACGCGGAGCGTCTTTTCTGAAATCCAAGCTCAAACATATTGCAATCGTGTTCGGCATCACGGCTTGTGCAGTTCTGTTGTTGTCGCTTTTCAACCACGCGTCAACACGCAGAGCGGAAATGAATTGCACCAACAACATGCGTTCTGTTGGTCTTGCGATCAAGAACTACCACGCTGCATTCAAGCGTTACCCGTCACCAGATTTCGGCGGGCACAGTTGGCGTATTCGATGCCTTCCGTTCGTGATGGCATCCCCGATGTACTCAGAGTATCGATTCGACGAGCGATGGAATTCACCCAACAACATCACAATTGACACGCGCCCGTTTCAGAGCAAGAAGATCGTTGACGAGAATGCCGACGTGCCAATGGAGGTTCTGGGAATTCCCTACCCGTATCCTTGCCCGTATTCCGATAATGCACATTTCGCGTCGTATCTAATGCTCGTTGGTGACAACGCATTCGGAAAACCCAGCGGTTGGCGAAAAAATTCCGAGCTACTAGACGATCCGGAATCAACCATAGCAGTTGTCGAAACGACCGATACGACGACCCACTGGCTCTCCCCTAGTGATCTAAACGTTGCGACTATGTCTTTTACTGTTAACGACGGCCCGAACTCAATTTCAAGTCGGCATCCAAGAGGTCCAGTTGTGCTTTTTTGCGACTGGGCTATTTATCGATTGAATCCATCGATCGATGAAGATACGTTGAAAGCTATGGTTACGATTAGCGGTGGCGAGGAACTTTCACGCGAACTCCTTATTGAGCGTGGATTGCTGCTCGAGCCGTAACCGAAGAAATGGACGAACCATGACATGCACGGGAGGACGGCTTGCGCGGTTTTTGAAGTGGAAAGTCTTTCGTCCGTCCCCCGTGATGTCCGCCGTTCGTCCTACAGCTAAGTAATGTGATGGCACCACAAACTTCGCCCGCAGATGTTGTAGCGATATTCTGTATCGCCTTGGTGGCGGGGGTTGGAAACTGGATCATTGGATTCATGTCCCGTCGTTCGACTAAAGATATCGAACAACTTCTGGGGGAGATTAACCGAGACCTTCCACCCCAAGACGTCAATTGTATTGCAAGCTTCTTTGATCAAAGCTTGCTTGGTTTTTCGCTTTGCACCATTCCATTTGTGGGTTGCGCGACTGGTGCTACCGTTACATCACTGATGCGAGACCACGGATACATCATTTCTCCCTTGCTTCTTCTGATTGGTCCCGGAATGCTGTGGATACTATTGCTAATTTGCAGTCGAAAGCGTAAGTGTGTTTTGGAACGACTAGTCCAACGCCAAATCGAGAATGATGCTGATGACTCTAATGGCGGTCAACTCTGTGGGCCGGTAGATTATAGCGAGAACCCTTTTTTGCCACCGCGCCGCTGAGTTGCTGGGCGGACGAACCATCGCGTGCACCGGAGTACGCGAGTCGACGTTTTTGAAGTGGTTAGTTTTTCGCGCGTACCCGGTGACGCGTAGCGTTCGCGCGGGTAGATAAGCCGCCGGATAACTCAGCTCCTTCTCAGTTGATCATCGCCCTTTGCTATACATGGCGTTTTGATTCGGCCCATCTGATTTTACGTGACAACCGCGAGCTGATCGCCGCAATTGAATTAACGGTTTGACAGATGTGCTTGAACGCGGCACACGAGATCTCACGAGACGACAGTTTCCTATCGATCGCAACTGAATTCACTGTTGGATTGTGTTGCTTGAACAAGGCCCATCGGAATTCATGGGACAGCAATCTCCTATTTATCGCATTTGATGTTACGGTTTGATTTTGGCTCCGAGATAGCGGATCAAAGGTCCTAACCGCCGGCCGATATATCTATGCTCGTTCCCCTTGGCGATTCAAATCGGGTAGACTTGTTGACAGCGATGTACTGCTGGCCGTGGTCGTGTGTACCACGCGAACCATGACATGAACCGAAGTGACGGAGTCGGGGTTTTCGAAGTGGTTAGTCATCCGCCGTCACTCGGTTATGTCCGCCGTTCGCGCGGATGGTTGTGCCTGCGATAACCATCGCCTGTCTTCGATGCTGACGGATCTTGCCCATCTGATCTCACCTGACAACCATTAGCCGATCGCCGCAACTGAGTTTGTGGTTTGATAGTTGCTCGTGATCGCGGCCCAATGGATTACGCGAGACTTCAGTTTCCTATTGATCGCAATTGAATTCGCCGTTTGATTATCGTTGCGGATCACGGTCCATCTAATCCAAAGGGACAACAATTTTCTGTTGGTCGCATTTGATGCCACGGTTTGTTTTCTGCTCCGAGATGGCTGATCAGACGCCCTATGCGCCAGCCGAAAAATCTATGTTCGTGCCCATTCACGATTCCGATCGGGTAGACTTGTCGACAGCGATGTACTGCTGGCCGTGGTCGTGTGTACCTCGCGAACCATGACATGAACCGAAGTGACGGAGTCGGGGTTTTTGAAGTGGTTAGTCGTCCGCCGTCACTCGGTTATGTCCACCGTTCGCGCGGGTAGATGGACTGTTTGATGACTCATCTCTAAACAACATGGTCATCGCCCTTCTTAGTTCCAGGCGTCTGATTTCGGCCCATCTGATTTCACGTGACAAGTGCTAGCTGATCGCCGCAACCGAATTAACGGTTTGATAGTTGCCGCGTGATCGCGGCCCAATGGATTTTGCGAGACGTCAGTTTCCTATTGATCGCAACTGAACTCACCGTTTGATTATCGTTGGGGATCACGGCCCATCTGATCTAAAGGGACAGCAGTTTCCTGTCTATCGCATTTGAGGCCACGGTTTGATTTCTGCTCCGATATAGCTGGTCAGACGCCCTGTGCGCCAGCCGAAAAATCTATGCTCGTTACCCTTCGCGATTCCAATCGGGTAGACTTGTCACCAGCGATGTGGTGCCGACTGTGGTCGTGGGTACCTCGCGAACCATGACATGAACCGAAGTGACGGAGTCGGGATTTTAGAAGTGGTTAGTCGTCCGCCGTCACTCGGTTATGTCCACCGTTCGCGTGGGTAGGTGAACCGTCTGATATAACATCAGTCTCCAGCTTGGTCATCGCCCTCTGCAATTTGAAGCGTATGAATCTGGCCCATCCGATCTCACCTGGCAACCATTAACCGATCGCCGCAACTGAGTTTGTCGTTTGATAGTTGCTCGTGAATTTGGCCCAATTGATTTCTTGAGTTATCGGTTTCCAATCAATCGCATTTGATGTCACGGTTGATTTCTGCGCCGAGATAGCAGTTCAAACGACCTATGCGCCAGCCGAAATATCAATGCTCGTTCCCCCTGGCCATTCCGATCGGGTAGACTTGTCAGCAGCGATGTGGTGCCGACTGTGGTCGTGGGTACCTCGCGAACCATGCCGTGCACGCGAAGGTCGGGAGTCGTGTTTTATTGAAGTGGTGAGTCCACCGCCCGACCTCGGTGACGGCTACCGTTCGCGCGGATGGTTGTGACTGATAACCAACGCCTTTCATCAATGCTGCTGAATCCGGCCCATCTGATTCAGCGTCGCAACTGTAAGCTGATCGCTGCAATTGAAATTGCGGTTTGATAGTCGTGCCTGGAACCGGCCCAACGGATCTCAAGGAACCGCAGTTTCCTATTAATCGCACTTGATGTCACGGTTTGATCTTTGCTCCGAGACTGCTGCTCCAACGCCTTGAGTGCCGGCCGCAAAATTCATGCTGTTTCCCCTTGGCGATTCGAATCGAGTAGACTTGTCTTCAGCGATGTACTGCAGACCGTGGTCGTGGGTACCACGCGAACCAGTTGGTGCACCGAAGTCGGCGAGTCGACGACTTTTGGGTTTTAGTTTCACCTCAATCGCGCCGACTCGGTGACCATGACCGTTCGCGCGGGTAGATGAACCGCTGACTGACTCATCTCGCTCTCAGTTGGTCATCGCCCTTTGCACTTCCAAGCGATTGGATTTGGCCCATTTGATTTCACCTATCAACTGTTAGCTGATCGATGCAATTGAAGTTGCGGTTTGATAGTTGCGTCTGAACTCGGCCCAATGGATTTTGCGAGGCATCAATTTCCTATTGATCGCAATTGAATTCACGGTTTGATTGTCGTTTGCGAACTCGACCCATCAGATTTCACGATGCGTCAGTTTCTTGTTGATCGCTTCTGATGTCACGGTTTGGTCCCTGCTTGGAGATTGCTGGTCAAACGCCCTACCCGCCGGCTGAAATATCAATGCTTGTTCCCCTTTTGCCATTCCGATCGGGTAGACTTGTCACCAGCGATGTAGTGCCGACTGTGGTCGTGTGTACCACGCGAACCATGACATGAACCGAAGTGACGGAGTCGGGGTTTTTGAAGTGGTTAGTCGTCCGCCGTCACTCGGTTATGTCCGCCGTTCTGCCAAATTGGAAATGAAGACAGCCCTCTGCAGCTTGATGCTTCTGTTTGCCGGATGCAGCGTGGACGAGTTCGAGAGATTCTCAATCGCAACAACGACGTTTGACCGAGCGACGAAGACTTACAGCGATGCTGGATCTCAGGACTCTGCGACTGCTGACGAAGTGAATGCCGTGGTTTCCTCGATCGACTGGACCTCTGGTGACACACGATCTGCCATACAGGTCAAACGTCTTGGATCAGACGCAAATGAGCCGCATCTTCAAATTCAACATGACTTGAAATCGCACGACGTTCGCATTTATGCTGATTGGACGACGGCTCACGAGCGACGGGCGCAACACGCTCACCCAAAATCCGATGCTGCCGTATCGAGGCTTGTAGCCGCATTCACAAGAGGTGAAGACTGGACGCCTTTTGCTGACTCGTCCGTTCCTGGCGGAGACGTTGTGGAACACGAAGAGATGGCAGAACAATGAAATGCACGCGAGGACGGGAGTCGCGGTTTTCTGTCTGCTTGCAAGTCTTTCACCCGTCCCGCGTGATTTCTACCGTTCGCGCGGGTAGATGGTCCGCTGGATGACTCATCTCTCTCAGTTGGTCATCGTCTATCGCGATTCAAGGCATTTTGATCCGGCCCATCTGATTTAACGTGACATATGTTAGCTGATCGACGCAACTGAATTTGCGGTTTGATTGTCGCGTCTGAATTCGGCCCATCTGATCTCACCTGGCAACTGATAGCTGATCGTTGCAACTGAGCCTGCGGTTTGATTGTTGCTCGCGAACTGGGCCCATTTGATTTCGTGAGCCGTCAGTATCCTGTTTATCGCTTTTGATGTCACGGTTTGATCTTTGCTCCGGGACAGCGGATCAAAGGCCCTAACCGCCGGCCGAGATATCTATGCTCGTTCCCTTTCGCGATTCGAATCGGGTAGACTTGTCAGCAGCGGTGTGATGCCGACTGTGGTCGTGTGTACCACGCGAACCATGACATGAACCGAAGTGACGGAGTCGGGGTTTCTGAAGTGGTTTGTCATCCGCCGTCACTCGGTTATGTCCGCCGTTCCCCGACGAAGCTTGAGTTGATGATGCCATGAACGTTGAGACGATTCGCAACACCATCCGCACAAGCACAGATGAAGTGCAGGCCCTGATCCTCGAATTGCATGAACAAGACCCAGACAAC
>NZ_JAJKFQ010000042.1 GCF_020966635.1 Stieleria sp. JC731
TCGTATCGAATGTTGGCGTCAGGATCTGGCGTAGAGAGTGAATTCAAGTGATCAGCATGCATCTCAAGTGCCTCCATTCCAAACGATTTGAGATCTGCCATCGAAAGCCACTCAGTACAAATAACGGCGGACATAACCGAGTGACGGCGGATGACACACCACTTCAGAAACCCCGACTCCGTCACTTCGGTTCATGTCATGGTTCGCGTGGTACACACGACCACGGCCTGCACTACATCGCTCGTGACAAGTCTACCCGATCGGAATGACCAAGGGGAACGAGCATAGATATTTCAGCCGACGGGTAGAGCGTTTGATCGGCTATCTCGGAGCTGAAATAAAACCGTGACATCAAATGCGATAGACAGGAAACTGTTGTCTCTTGAAATTAGATGGGCGTTGTTCAAGCAGCACAATCAAACCATGAAATGAAATGCGACAAACAGGCAACAGAGGCTTGTTGACATCAGGTGGGGCGGTTTCAGGCAACAACTATCAAACCATTTATTCAATTGCGGCGACCAACTAATAGTTGACATGTAAAATCAGATGGGCCGAATCCAAACGCTTTGTACTGCAAAGGGCGATGACAAACTGAGAAGAAGTTGAGTTAACTAGCGGTTCATCTACCCGCGCGAACGTCAGACATCACCGAGCACGCGCGATTGATCAACCACTTCAAAAGACATCGACTCGCGTGCTTCGGTGCATGTCATTGTTCCCCCGCTCTCTCATCGCGCGAAGGGAAAAATCGCAAAATCCGTTTAAACAGGATTGCAAGCCAATTCGGAGGCGGGCAACGCATTTCGAATATCCCGCCCTCGTATACTAGAACACCTTCGTACCTACCTCGAAGTACGCGAATGAGATGTTCGAGCGCAAGTTCGTCTGTAACGCTAACCACTTGCATTGTAATCAGACATGTTCCAGTTTGAAGTTTCGCAATCAGCGTCGCGCTGTCGCGCCGCCGAGTGGCGTAGTCACAGAACAGTCTCAGGTACTCGTTAAAATTGTCCATCCCTGGATACGACACATCTAGCAGAATTGCACAATCACGATCACCACACATAACAAGCTCGCCATCTAACCAGTAGGAATTATCAACTGAGCGCAAAGCATGTTCAATGTCGTCCAAGTCTGCCGACTCTCCATCCCACATCAAATAGCGGTGGTACGTCGTCATAAATATTGGCAGGGGGAACGGCGGACATAACCGAGTGACGGCGGACGACTAACCACTTCAGAAACCCCGACTCCGTCACTTCGGTTCATGTCATGGTTCGCGTGGTACACACGACCACAGTCTGCATCACATCGCTGCTGACAAGTCTACCCGATTCGAATCGCGAAGGGGAACGAGCATAGATTTTCCGGCTGACGCATAGGGCGTTTGATCGGCTATCGCGGAGCAGAAATCAAACTGTGACATCAAATGCGATACGGAGGAAACTGCTGTCCTATGAATTCAATTGGGTGCCGTTCGAGCACCGAAATCAAGCCGCGAATTCAATTGCGATCAATTGGAAACTGACGTCTCCCGAAATCACATGGGCCGCGATCAGCAACGACTAACAAACCGTGAACTCAATTTCAACGATCAAGCAACAGGTACTGCGTGAGATCAGATGGGCCGGATCCAAACGCTCTGTAGGGCAATGGGCGATAACCAACTGAGAGAAAGATGAATCATCAAGCAATTCATCTACCCGCGCGAACGGCGGACATAACCGAGTGACGGCGGATGACACACCACTTCGAAAACCCCGACTCCGTCACTTCGGTTCATGTCATGGTTCGCGAGGTACACACGACCACAGTCTGCATCACATTGCTGCTGACAAGTCTACACGATTCGAACCGCGAAGGGGAACGAGCATAGATATTTCAGCCGGCGGGTAGAGTGTTTGATCGGCTATCTCAGAGCTGAAATCGAACCATGACATCAAATGCGATCAACAGGAAACTACTGTCCCATGAATTCGCAAGGGAGTTGTGCAAGCAACATAATCAAACCGTGAATCCAGATGCGATCAACAGGAAACTGCTGTCGCGCTAAATCAAGTGGGCCGTGTTCAGACACGACTATCAAACCGTTGTTTCAATTGCGGCGATCAGCTAACAGTTGCCAGGTGAGATCAGATGGGCCGAAATCAGACGCCTGGAACTAAGAAGGGCGAAGACCATGTTGATTAGAGATGAGTCATCAAGCAGTCACAACTACCCGCGCGAACGGTAACGATCACGTGGTCGCCCCGGACGACTAACCACTTCCAAAACCTCAACTCGGCGACTCACGTGCATTGTCTGGTTCCCCGCTATCGCGCCGACAAGTAGTGACGATCACGAAACAAGTTCGACGACGTGTCCGTCAAAGTCGAAAACAACGGCTCGGTGGCCTCATTCAGAGTCGGTCGGCTGAGTTCGTATTTTAGCATCAATTTCAGACAGCGATGCAACCACGTGGTCGACATCCGCGACACGAAACCCAATTCTGGTGTCGGTTGTTGTCGCCGCATTGCGGGCCGGATATATCTCGAAGACAAACCCAGCAGACTCAGATGCGTAGTGTTCAGGTCCGTTGCCGTGTGAATGCTTTGTGAACGACAATCCGAGTGTTTCGTAGAACCTGACGGCACGATCAATGTAGGAAGAACGAATCACCACAAGATTGCAGGCAGGTTGGTCAGCATTCATTGAGTGTGTTCAACCACAGCGATTGAGTCGCGAACGCATTTTCAGTCAGTCGGGGAACGGCGGACATAACCGAGTGACGGCGGACGACTAACCACTTCAAAAATCCCGACTCCGTCACTTCGGTTCATGTCATGGTTCGCATGGTACACACGACCACAGTCTACACTACATCGCTCTCGACCAGTCTATCAGATCGGAATCCCCAAGGGGAACGAGCATAGATATATCGGCCGGCGGTTAGGGCGTTTGATCCGCTGTCCCGGAGCAAAGATCAAACCGCGACATCAAAAGCGATAAACAGGATACTGACGGCTCACGAAATTAAATGGGCCCAGTTCGCGAGCAACAATCAAACCGCAGGCTCAGTTGCAACGATCAGCTAATGGTTGTCAGGTGAGATCAGATGGGCCAGATCCGTCCGCATCGAAAACAGGCGTTGGTCATCGCAGTCACAACCACCCGCGCGAACGGCGGACATAACCGAGTGACGGCGGACAACTCACCACTTCAATAACCCCGACTCCGTCACTTCGGTTCATGTCATGGTTCGCGTGGTACGCACGACCACAGTCGGCACAACATCGCTGCTGACAAGTCTAACCAATTGGAATCGCGAAGGGTAACGAGCATAGATTTTCCCGCTGGCGCACAGGGCGTTTGATCAGCTATCTCGGCGCAGAAATCACACCGTGACATCAAGCACAATAAACAGGAAACTGCTGTCTCTTGAATTCCGATGGGAGTTGTTCAAGCAAGACAATCAAACAGTGAATTCAATTGCGATCATCAGGAAACTGATGTCTCGCGAAATCCATTGGGCCGCGATCCCGAGCGACTATCAAACCACAAACTCAGTTGCGGCGATCGGCTAATGGTTGTCAGGTGAGATCAGATGGGCCAGATCCGTCAACATCGAAGACAGGCGTTGGTTATCGCAGGCACTACCATCCGCGCGAACGGCGGACATAACCGAGTGACGGCGGAAGACACACCACTTCAGAACCCCCGACTCCGTCACTTCGGTTCATGTCATGGTTCGCGTGGTACACACGACCACAGTCTGCACTACCTCGCTGCCGACCAGTCTAACTCGTTTGAATTGCCACGGGCAATCAGCATCCAATTCCAGCGGTCTGCATTGCGGGCGTTGGATGTCTTCGATCGGCAACAATTATCAAACCGTGAAATCAATTGCGATTGATTGGAAACTGATGTCTCACGAAATCAAATGGGCCGCGTTCAAGCACGACTATCAAACCGCAACTTCGGTTGCAGCGATCAGCTAACAGTTGCCACGCTAAATCAGATGGGCCGGATCAGTAGCATCGAAGACAGGCGATGGTTATTGCAGTCACAACCATCCGCGCGAACGGCGGACATAACTGAGTGACGGCGGATGACGAACCACTTCGAAAACCCCGACTCCGTCACTTCGGTTCATGTCATGGTTCGCGAGGTACCCACGACCACAGTCGGCACTACATCGCTGCTGACAAGTCTACCCGATTCGAATTGCCAAGGGGAACGAGCATTGATATTTCGGCTGGCGCATAGGGCGTTTAAACTTCTATCTCGGAGCTGAAATCGAACCGTGACATCAAATGCGATAAACAGGAAACTGTTGTCCCTTTCGAATAGAGAAGCCGTCAGCCGCAAGACAATCAAACCGTGATTTCAATTGCGATCGATAGGAAACTGTCGTCTCGTGAAATCCCGTGGGCCACGTTCACGAGCAACAATCAAACCGCAAATTCAATTGCATCGATCAGCTAACAGTTGATAGGTGAAATCAAATGGGCCAAATCCAAACGCTTGGAAGTGCAAAGGGCGATGACCAACTGAGAGAGAGATGAGTCATTCAGCGGTCCATCTATCCGCGCGAACGATACGCGTCACCGGGTACGCGCGAAAGACTTTCAACTTCAAGATCGCTCGACTCGCGTACTCCGGTGCACGCGATGGTTCCCCGCTTCGTTGAGTCGTGATTAGCGCGGCACGGC
>NZ_JAJKFQ010000043.1 GCF_020966635.1 Stieleria sp. JC731
CGTTATTTGTACTGAGTGGCTTTCGATGGCAGATCTCAAATCGTTTGGAATGGAGGCACTTGAGATGCATGCTGATCACTTGAATTCACTCTCTACGCCAGATCCTGACGCCAACATTCGATACGACATTCTTGCTGACGCACTCGTATGGTCCGACGAGACAGTTGAATCTACACCGAACGACCTACTTGATGGGTTGCGGCAACTTCGAAAATACCGCACCCATGTGATGCTAACCGACTCCGAACCTGACAGCGACGTTTGGTTGCATTGTCAGTCTCTGTTTCCGGATTGGGTTGGCTTTCTACCATCTCGACACAAGCAAACTGCAGAACTACTATCGGTGTATCGACGTGGGGACGTTTCAATTCGCTGGTGTCTGCGGCAATTGGAACGCGAATCCCACGCCGACGACAAATAACAATGCCGTGCACCGAAGGACGGGAGTCGACGGTTTTGAAGTGGTTAGTCTCTTGGCCCGTCCTCGGTGACGGCAGACGTTCGC
>NZ_JAJKFQ010000044.1:0-7801 GCF_020966635.1 Stieleria sp. JC731
CAGCAGCGATGTGATGCAGACTGTGGTCGTGTGTACCACGCGAACCATGACATGAACCGAAGTGACGGAGTCGGGGTTTCTGAAGCGGTGTGTAATCCGCCGTCACTCGGTTATGTCCGCCGTTACGCCAAATAAAAGTTTCTCGCACGGTCGTGATGCGCCGTTTTCGAATTCTTGACGCTCTCTTCATTACGGCAGCCGTTGCCGCAGCATTCGCGATCAATCATTGGTTGCGATCTGCTCAAGTACTGCCCAAAACCACATTGATGAAAGTATACGAGGCGCACACCTTGGCTCTTCTTGTGACCAGCACGGTTACTTGGATGCTCGGGGCTCTTGTGCTCGCCGATCGTTCACAGATTTCCAATTCTGTTCGTTCCCCCGGAAAACTGACGGTGGTCTCCGTAACTGCCGTGAGCCTGGCGTCAATTGCAATGAACTGGGAAATCCTATTTCGATCGCATTTGTCCCCTGGCCTACGGATTGCTTTGCTACCGTTTGCATTTTTGAGTAATCCCAGCGTACCGGCATGTACAGTGATCTCGGTTTGGTTGACGCAATTCATGGCAGGACTCAAACGGCCATCCTCTGATTGGTTGAATATATCAGGATGTGCTATCGGCATACTCTGGATTCTGTACGCTATTGCCCATCCATTGCTCGACCTTGAGGTGATGCGTTGGATGGGCGTAACCACGTGATGCAACGGAGGACGGGAGTCGGGGCTATTGGTCTGCTTGCCAGTCTTTCGCCCGTCCCCGCTGATCACTACCGTTCGCGCAGGTAGATGAACGCTGGCTGACTCATCTCTCTCTCAGTTGGTCATCGCCCTTTGCACTATAGAGCGTCTGATTTCGGCTCATCTGATTTCACGTGACAAGTGCTAGCTGATCGACGCAACCGAAGTTGCGGTTTGATAGTCGCTCGTGATCGTGGCCCAATTGATTTTGCGAGACGTCAGTTTCCTGTTGATCGCATTTGATGTCACGGTTTATTTCTGCTCCGAGATGGCAGGTCAGACGCCCTATGGGCCAGCCGAAAAATCTATGCTTGTTACCTTTCGCGATTCCAATCGGGTAGACTTGTCGAGAGCGATGTACTGCTGGCTGTGGTCGTGTGTACCGCGCGAACCATGCCGTGCACGCGAAGGTCGGGAGTCGTATTTTATTGAAGTGGTCAGTCCACCGCCCGACCTCGGTGACGGCTACCGTTCTATCGATGAAGCACGCTGATGCTTGAGCGAATACCCTGCACGATTTGCCCACACGAAATCGTCATTCACGCCGGGGAAACTCACGACGGGATCTGTCGTTTCTGTCGCAAACTAAACGCGAGTGAACGCGAACAGAAAGCATGTTTCTATCGTGCTTTAGCTTCGGGTGAGGCATATTCGCCTTCAGATACCGACATCGCACGCGGCCATGTACCGCCAGAATGGCAACAGCATCATCGCTGGAAAATCGAACCCAATTGGTTTTCCGAGGGTTTTGACTCTCTAGAGCCATTGCTTGATCACGCGGCGAACGGTCCGGAGGGATACGTGACGTGCACGTCCGACCGAGACTCAACCTTTCTGATCGCTTCGAACGATGAACACGCGGTATGCGTCTATCAGGCGACGCGTGATGACTCGAAATACTTTGCTTACACCAAATACAATATGCGGGCTCAGGTCGACCGAGAACTCCATCTTTGTTCGACGTGCCCGTGTTGCGGGATTGTCCAAGGCGGCTATTTTCCGAGTCGGTTCCACTCGCCCAAACGCGTAGGATTCCAGATCGCGCGAAGGATTTTGTTTGGCTCAGACTGCAATATTGATGTCAACTGGATACCGTCCGACGATTGTCGTTGGATGGACGCTGGTATCGGATAGAATCGATAGAACTATGGGATGCAACGGAGCGGCGGTGGTGCGGTTTCTCATGAGATAAATGTCAACTCCCGCCGCCCGCTGATCCCTGTCGTTCGCGCGGATGGTTGTGGCTTGAATCCAACGCTGCTGAATTCGGCCCATCTGATCTCACGTGGCAACTGTTAGCTGATCGCTGCAATTGAATTCACCGTCAGATAGTTGTGCTTGAACGCGGCCCATGTGATTTCGCGAGACGTCAGTTTCCAATTGATCGCAACTGAATTCACGGTTTGATTGTCGTTTGTGAACGCGGCCCTTCGAATTTCAAGTGGCAATACTTTCTTGTTTATCGCCTTTGATTTCACGGTCTGATTCTTGCTGCGAGATAGCTGGTCAGACGCCCTATGCGCCAGCCGAAAAATCTATGCTCGTTACCCTTGGTGATTCGGATCGAGTAGACTTGTCAGCAGCGATGTGATGCAGGCCGTGGTCGTGTGTACCTCGCGAACCCGACGATGCACGCGAGTCGCCGAGTTGAGGTTTTTGAAGTGGTTGGTCGTTCGCGGCGACCACGTGATCGTTACCGTTCCCCGACTTAAGACGATCTTTCTTCCGCATTCCCATCACAACGCTCGCTATGTCGTACGATCTTTGGTTTTGGCGTCAAACGAAACCATCTGAAATGTCTATCGACGCAATCTGCGAGCACCTTGCTGAAGACAAGCTGGTTGACGGAATCCCCATTCTCCCGATCGACGATATTAAACGCGCCATCATTGCCGAATTCCCAGAAATCGAAGACGTACGTACATCGATGATTTGGGAGGGAAACGACAGCTACTTTCAGGTTTCTTGGCCTGTGACTGCGACCCACGTTGCCGTGTCATGTGGATACAAATTGTTGGACAACCCTGAACCGCTAAACCGGATGATCGACATGATGGGACGATTCGGATGCGCGCTGTATGATCCGCAGACTGATGAACGATATGAGCAACCCGAGATCACCGAGCCAAGTGGCGATCCGTGAAGCGGGGAACAATCGGATGCACGACGAGTCGCCGAGTCGTGGTTGTTGAAGTGGAGGATCTCGCGCGGCGACCGCGTGATCCGTACCGTTATCCGACTCACGAATGAAGACATCCATCGCATTTCTGATTCTCCTCACCGTTGCGACGGGCTGCTCCATGACACAAGACGCCGACGATGATCTATCCGCACACGATCCTTGGGTGATCCGCACATTCACTGACCGCCCGGAACTTTGGGCGTCGCTGACAGATCGAATTGCCGCACCTGTTGGCTCGTTCGGATTTCGCGCCAACGTAAGATTCGTTGATGATCCGAAATACCATGGACTTGCCGGCATCGACTTGGTGCATGCACTTCCTGCTGACTATCCAAGTGGATTCGTTTTTGTTGCGGACGGCGATACATCACCGGACAACGAAGACACAATCACTCTGATTTACTTCCACCCAGATTCCACAAATCCTGCGGACTACGAACGGCCGCCATCCGCCGTTCCGGATGCCGACTTGCAATCTGTTCGGCATCTTCCGCATGTCGTGCAGGAACTTGAAAACAACCTATCAATCGCGAACATCGACATGACTGATGTTCAAAACGGTGTTCCTCCTGATGGAATTTACCGTGGCATCGACCAATGAAACAAACTAGCCGTCGGATAACAACGCCGTGAACCGGAGCGGCGAATTCGGGCGGTTTTGAAATGGACAATCTTCCGTCGCCGCCCGGTTACGGCAAACGTTCGCGCGGGTGGTTGAACCGGTTGATGATTCATCTCGCTCTCAGTTTGTCATCGCCCTTTGCACTACAAGGAGTTTGGATTCGGCCCATCTGATATTACATGGCATCTGTTAGCTGATCGTTGCAACTGAGTCTGCGGTTTGATAGTTGCTCGTGAACTAGGCCCATGTGATCTCGCAAGACGTCAGTTTCCTATTGATCGCAATTGAATTCACGGTTTGATTGTCGTTTGCGAACTCGACCCTTGGGATTTCACGTGGCAACAGTTTCTTGCTTATCGCATTTGATGTCACGGTTTGTTTTCTGCTCCCAGATAGCGGATCAAATGCCCTATGCGCCAGCCGATATATCTATGCTCGTTTCCCTTGGGATTTCCGATCGGGTAGACTTGTCAGCAGCGATGTGGTGCGGACTGTGGTCGTGCATACCACGCGAACCATGACATGAACCGAAGTGACGGAGTCGGGGTCTTTGAAGTGTTTAGTCATCCGCCGTCACTCGGTTATGTCCGCCGTTCTGCCATTGAATCATGCACGCAATCGGTTCCGCATACTTGATCAGACAGGCCGCAGGTGCTGAGCGATACGATGGTGCTACTGTGGAAATTTCACGCGCTTTCGAATCGAATGGTGCGATCGTGGTCGACTTGATCGAACGCAACACTGGAAACCAAATCGACGGTGACGCATCGTTTCTGGAGGAATATGCACGTATTGCCATCGACCGATTTGCCCGCGATTACGTCATCGATTTACGGCAATGGAACGTCCGAGTGGACCAATTTGCGTACCATCCGATCGATTCCGGGCCGAAAGGAATCCACGACGCTGTCTACAATGCTGTATCTACTGCGTTCGCACAGTGGGCGTCGATGACCGTGCAAGTGCCGATCGAGAAGGCAGAACCAGACGATGCACGTGAGTCGCCGAGTTGAGTTTATTGAAGTGGTGAGTCGTTCGCGGCGACCACGTGATCGTTACCGTTCGCGCGGATGGTTGTGGCTCGAATCCAACGCTACTGAATTCGGCCCATTTGAGCTCACCTGGCAACTGATAGCTGATCGTTGCAATTGAGGTTGCGGTTTGATAGGTGCTCGTGAACTGGGCCCATTCGATTTCGCGAGCCATCAGTTTCCTGTTGATCGCAATTGAAGTCATCGTTTGATTGTGTTGCTTGATCAACGCCCATCTGATTTCAAGCGTCAGCAGTTTCCTGTTGATCGCATTGGAATTCACGGTTTGATTTCTGCTCCGAGATAGCGGATCAGACGCCCTAACCGCTGGCCGAAAAATCTATGCTCGTTCCCCTTCACGATTCCAATCGGGTAGACTTGTCGAGAGCGATGTAGTGCAGACTGTGGTCGTGTGTACCACGCGAACCATGACATGAACCGAAGTGACGGAGTCGGGGTTTTTGAAGTGGTTAGTCATCCGCCGTCACTCGGTTATGTCCGCCGTTATGTGCAACAGAGCGTCCGAACTGTTTCCTCCATTCATTGACGGCGACGCGGCCTTCACCAGAGACAACTTGCCTGTCTCAGGTGACTTGCTCTTTGCGAACGGAGTGGTCGCGACACAGCCTGAATTGTTTAATTTGCCGCCGATGGGAGTTTCGCTTTCAGTCTCAACTGATTGGCGGCAGTTGCGTTCATGTGGATTTGAATGGTGTGCATACGGAGCAGCTGGCTGCAGAATGTTTCCGTATATGACCACATACAAAGCCCTAGGTCAGACTCGCACTGCTCGCCACATATTGCACTCCATCGGTGCGGTTGGTTTTCGGTCCGATCATGGCATCAATCTCGATTTAGTCGAACCCACTTTCCCAGGTCGCCACGCAATTAGCTACAACGATGAAATTCACTGCGACTTCGAATCACAAGGCTTGTTTGATAAACGGTACGAAGACGCAGACGTTGATTCGAGGCTTTACGGACCTATTGATCCACTAGATGGAGTTCATGGGCGTTTAAAACGATTGGTTGTTGACCAGCGACTTTGGTACGTCCTGCTCCACCATTACGAAACTCCTCCGAAATATGAAATCTGGACTTACCCGCGAAAACATCGATATGTACTCCTCTTTGCAGTTGGTCTATCGCTCAATGGGGCACGACTGATAGGTTGTGTTACGTGCCAACTTTGTCACAACTACTGCGATTGACCAATAGAATGCACATAACAATGCGATGCACCGAAGTTGGCGAGTCGACGTCTTTTGGGTCTTAGTTTCATCTCGATCGCGCCAACTCGGTGATCGCTACCGTTCGCGCGGATGGTTGTGGCTTGAATCCAACGCTGCTGAATTCGGCCCATTGAATCTCAGCTGGCAACTGATAGCTGATCGCCGCAATCGAAGTAGCGGTTTGATCGTTCTGACTGAATGTCGCCCATTGGATTTCAAAGTACCGCAGTCTCCTGTTGATCGCATTTGATGTTACGGTTCGACATATGCGGTGTCTGGAGGCATCCAACGCCTTGAGTGCCGACTGAAAATGGATGCTGATTCCCTTCGGCGATTCGAATCGAGTAGACTGTTCGATAGCGATGTGCTGCCGACTGTGGTCGTGTGTAGCTCGCGAACCAGTTGGTGCACCGAAGTCGGCGAGTCGACGTCTTTTGGGTTTTAGTTTCACCTCAACCGCGCCGACTCGGTGACCATGACCGTTATCCCGCTTTCGATGAACCCAAGGATTAGCCTGATATATGTGGCATGGTTTGTATCGCCGATGGCTTCCGGTCGAGAAATGGTCATCTTGCAGAGTCGAAATTGACGCGATTCATGACGACTGCGAGGGATTTCGATTCTGGATCCGACCACACGATGAAACAATAGGTGTCCTTGTTGTTCGATTTGAATCACCATTGGCGCATTTCGTTTCGGATGAAGGTGACCGAATCGCTCCGCTTCAGCCAGCGCAGCCCGACATGAATTTTCCGCATGTTTTTTGGACGGTTGAAGACTCAGAATTGCTTAAACTATTTCACCGTCAATCGTGTGAACTTCATGCGGCTGGCAACTTGGTACACTACTGCTTTCTGTCGTGCAGCACATGTGTTGATGTTATCTCATCAGCTCCACCAAAACTGGTCGAGGCTTGGACGCACGAGATTGCGGGATAACAATCAAATGCACCGAAGTCGCCGCGTCGGATTTGTTTTGAGGTCACGTCGTCCGCGGCGACTCGGTGATTTGTACCGTTCTGTCGACGAGACGCCATGCGTAAACCACTGCGATACTCGGTGAACGCGATCGCATTCATCTTGTTCTTGTTCGCTGTCGCGTTTGCATACCAAGTTTACCGCGTCTCTCGCAGCCAAACCGTCTTGCAAAAGATTCACCACCTGGTGGTCTCGACTCCTGCGGACCAAACCGACCTGGAGTGGGCCGTGCTTGTGTATTGGATGCACAACTACCACTGTGCAACGGTTCCTCAAACTCGCGTTTCACTGTCGTGGCTAAACGAGACCGAACGACATCTCGACACGGCGATACGTTCCGGACCGACGGTTGATACAATCGATACTGTATGGAGTCGATACTCAGCGTTGATGGGTGATGCAGACACCGATTGGTACGACATGAAGCACGAACGCGAACTTGTGTACAATAAGGTCGTGAAGGACGGGATGGAGTACTTCGATACACGGAGCTATCTCGACTTTCGCGACTCTGTCCGTTCACAACCATGACGACAGAACCATGGGTTGCAACGGAGGCCGCGAGTTGACGTTTTTGAAGTGGAGAGTCGTTCGCGCGGCCCCGCTGAACCCTACCGTTCGCGTAGATGGTTGTGCCTGCGATAACCAACGCCTGTCTTTACTGCTGCTGAATCCGGCCCATCTGATCTCACCTGGCAACTGATAGCTGATCGTTGCAAATGAGCCTGCGGTTTGATTGTTGCTCGTGAACGCGGCCCACGGGATTTCACGAGACGACAGTTTCCTATCGATCGCAATTGAAATCACGGTTTGATTGTCTTGCTTGAACAACTCCGATCGGAATTCACGATGCGTCAGTTTCTTGATGATCGCTTCTGATGTCACGGTTTTATCCCGGCTTGGAGATTGCTGGTCAAACGCCCTGCCCGCCGGCTGAAATATCTATGCTCGTTCCCCTTCACGATTCCGATCGGGTAGACTTGTCAGCAGCGATGTAGTGCCGACTGTGGTCGTGGGT
>NZ_JAJKFQ010000044.1:8016-11189 GCF_020966635.1 Stieleria sp. JC731
GCGCGAGTAGATGAACCGCTGACTGAGTCATCTCTCTCAGTTAGTCATCGTCTATTGCGGTTTAAAGCATTTTGATCCGGCCCATTTGATTTCACGTGGCAACTGTAAGCGGATCGCCGCAATTGAAGTTGCGGTTTGATAGCTGTGTCTGATCGCGGCCCATCTGATATCGCGAGACATCAGTTTCCTATCAATCGCAATTGAATTCACGGTTTGATTGTGTTGCTCGAACGGCACCCAATTGAATTCATAGGACAGCAGTTTCCTGTCTATCGCATTTGATGCCACGGATTGAATGTTGCTCCGCGATAGCCGATCAAACGCCCTATGCGCAAGCCGAAAAATCTATGCTCGTTACCCTTCGCGATTCGAATCGGGTAGACTTGTCAGCAGCGATGTGATGCAGACTGTGGTCGTGTGTACCACGCGAACCATGACATGAACCGAAGTGACGGAGTCGGGGTTTTTGAAGTGGTTAGTCGTCCGCCGTCACTCGGTTATGTCCGCCGTTCGCGCGGGTAGATGAACCGCTGGGTGACTCATCTCGTTCTCAATTGGTGATCGCCCTTCGCAATGCAAAGCGTTTGGATCCGGCCCATCTGATTTCAAGTGTCAAGAGAAAGCTGATCGCTGCAATTGAATTTGGGGTTTGATTGTTGCTCGTGAACGCGGCCCAAGAGAGTTCACGAGACGACAGTCTCCTATCGATCGCAACTGAATTCACGGTTTGATTATGTTGCGGCTGACGGCTTCTCTATTCGAAAGGGACAGCAGTATCCTGTTGATCGCATTTGATGTCACGGTTTGATTTCAGCTCCGAGATAGCCGATCAAACGCTCTACCCGCCGGCTGAAATATCTATGCTCGTTTCCCTCCGCGATTTGGATCGAGTAGACTTATCAGCAGCGATGTGATGCAGACTGTGGTCGTGTGTACCACGCGAACCATGACATGAACCGAAGTGACGGAGTTGGGGTTTTCGAAGTGGTTAGTCATCCGCCGTCACTCGGTTATGTACGCCGTTCGCGCGGGTGGTTGTGCTGCTTGATGACTCATCTCTTATCAACATGGTCACCGCCCATTGCAGTTCCAAGCGTTTGGATTCGGTCCATCTGATTTCACGTGGCAACTGTTAGCTGATCGCCGCAATCGAATTCACGGTTTGATCGTGTCGCTTGAATAGCGTCTATTTGAATTTAAGTGACGGCAGTTTCCTGTTTATCGCTTTCGAAGTAATGATTTGATTTCTGTAGCGAAACAGCAGATCCAACGCGTAGGGTGCCGGCCGCAAGATGAACGCTGATTCCCCTTGGGATTCCGATCGAGTAGACTTATCACAAGCGATGTCCTGCAGACCGTGGTCGTTTGTACCTCGCGAACCCGACGATGCATGTGAGTCGCCGAGTTGAGGTTTTTGAAGTGGTAAGTCGTCCGCGGCGACCACGTGATCGTTACCGTTCGCGCGGGTGGTTGTGACTGGATCCAATGCTGCTGAATCCGGCCCATCTGATTTCACCTGGTAAGTGTTTGTTGATCGCCGCAAGTGAATTAACGGTTTGATAGGTGTGCTTGATCGCGGCCCACTGGATTTTGCGTGACAGCAGTTTCCTGTTGATCGCAATCGAATTCACGGATTTATCGTCTCACTTTGACGAACGCCCAGCTGAATTCGTCAGGCAGCAGTTTCCTGTTTATCGCATTTGATGTCACGAATTGATTTTGGCTCCGAGATAGCAGTTCAAACGCCCTATGCGCCAGCCGGAAAATACATGCTCGTTTCCCTTGGCGATTCCATTCGGGTAGACTTGACGTTAGCGATGTAGTGCCGACTGTGGTCGTGGGTACCACGCGAACCTGTTGGTGCACCGAAGTCGGCGAGTCGGCGTCTTTTGGGTTTTAGTTTCACCTCAACTGCGCCGACTCGGTGACCATGACCGTTCGCCAAATCAAGCACGTGACATATGAACTTCGCCCGACTTCGTCGATTTTCGATACGCACCATGATCGTGGGCATCGCGATTTTCGCGATTGTTTTTTCCGTGCTCGGCTACAGACACAGTCGCCTTCGGAAACACCGTACCGCAATAGTGGAACTCCAGCGTCTTGGGGCCCGAATGATCATGACTGATCCTGAGAGCACGGGACTTGCATCGATGGATGACTCAATCGGTGGTTGGCGGCAAAAACTACTCGCTGAACCAGCCGTATACGTTCCCCTCGTCGGTTTACAAAATCCAAGCTTGACCGACAAGGATGTTCGCGAGATGGTTCCATATCTTAACGCATTGATTCCGCTACATGGTCAAAACATCGCCGGCGAGTCTTTCATCGCTCTTGACATCAGTAATTCGCCGGTAATGACCCGCTCATTGGTCGAGGAGCTTTCGCCACAATTAGCTGGTTGTCGATTCATGGGTGAACCTAGTGCCAAGCCGGGACCAAGCGTCTACCATCCAGGGTACTGAAACCAAATACTGGCGAACCATGGGATGCAACGGAGCGGCGGAGGTCTGGTTTTTGATGAGATCAATGTCAACTCCCGCCGCCCGCTGATCCCGGTCGTTCGCGCGGGTGGTTGTGTCTGCGATAACCAACGTCTGTCTTCAATGCTGCTGAATCCGGCCCATCTGATTTCAAGTGTCAACAGAAAGCTGGTCGCTGCAATTGAATTTGGGGTTTGATAGTTGCTCGTGAACGCGGCCCAAGAGAGTTCACGAGACGACAGTTTCCTATCGATCGCAACTGAATTCACGGTTTGATTTTGTTGCGGCTGACGGCTTCTCTATTCGAAAGGGACAGCAGTATCCTGTTGAGCGCATTTGATGTCACGGTTTGATTTCAGCTCCGAGATAGCCGATCAAACGCCCTTTGCGCCAGCCGGAAAATTCATGCTCGTTCCCCCTAGCCATTTCGATCGGGTAGACTTGTAACCAGCGATGTGGTGCCGACTGTGGTCGTGGGTACCTCGCGAACCATGACATGAACCGAAGTGACGGAGTCGGGGTTTTCGAAGTGGTTAGTCTTCCGCCGTCACTCGGTTATGTCCGCCGTTCGCGCGGGTAGATGAACCACTGAATGATTCATCTCTATCTCAGTTGGTCATCGCCCTTTGTACTACAAAGTGTTTGGATCCGGCCCTCCTGAATTCACGTGGCCAATTCAAGCTGATCGCC
>NZ_JAJKFQ010000045.1 GCF_020966635.1 Stieleria sp. JC731
ACCGTTCGCGCGGGTAGATGGACCGCTGGGTGATTCATCTGTTCCCCGGGTGGTCATCGCCCTTTGCACTATAAAGTTCCTGGATTCGGCCCATCTGATCTCGCGTGTCATTTGTTAGCTGTTCACCGCAATTGAATGAACGGTTTGATAGCTGTACCTGATCGCGGCCCATCTGATTTCACTTTGCAAGTGTTTGATGCTCGCTGCAATTGAATTCACGGTTTGATTGTGTTGCTTGAACGGCACCCAGCTGAGTTCAAAGGACAGCAGTTTCCTGTTGATCGCATTCGATGTAACGGTTTGATTTCGACTCCGAGAAAGCTGATCAGACGTCCTATCCGCTGGCCGATATATCTATGCTCGTTCCCCCTGGCGATTCCGATCGGAAAGACTGGTCGAGAGCGAAGTAGTGTAGACTGTGGTCGTGTGTACCACGCGAACCATGACATGAACCGAAGTGACGGAGTCGGGGTTTCTGAAGTGGTGTGTCATCCGCCGTCACTCGGTTATGTCCGCCGTTC
>NZ_JAJKFQ010000046.1:0-7454 GCF_020966635.1 Stieleria sp. JC731
AGCAGCGATGTAGTGCCGACTGTGATCGTGGGTACCTCGCGAACCATGACATGAACCGAAGTGACGGAGTCGGGGTTTTTGAAGTGGTGTGTCATCCGCCGTCACTCGGTTATGTCCGCCGTTCGCGCGGGTAGTTGGACTGCTTGATGACTCATCTCTAATCAATATGGTCATCGCCTTTCTTAGTTCCAGGCGTCTGATTTCGGCCCATCTGATTTCACGTGACAAGTGCTAGCTTATCGACGCAACCGAAGTTGCGGTTTGATAGTTACTCGTGATCGCGGCCCAATGGATTTTGCGAGACGTCAGTTTCCAATTGATCGCAATTGAATTCACGGTTTGATCGTGTCGCTCGAATAACACCCATCTGAATTCACAGGTCAGCAGTTTCCTGTTTATCGCATTCGATGTCGCGGTTTGGATGTTGTTCCGAGATAGCAGTTCAAACGCCCTATGCGCCAGCCGAAAAATCTATGCTCGTTCCCCTTCGCGATTCGAATCGGGTAGACTTGTCATCAGCGATGTAGTGCCGACTGTGGTCGTGCGTACCACGCGAACCCGACGATGCACGTGAGTCGCCGAGTTGAGGTTTTTGAAGTGGTAGGTCGTTCGCGGCGACCACGTGATCGTTACCGTTCGCGCGGGTAGTTGTGACTGGATCCAATGCTGCTGAATCTGGCCCATTTGATTTCACGTGGCAACTGTAAGCTGATCGCCGCAATTGAAGTTGCGGTTTGATAGCTGTGTCTGATCGCGGCCCAACTGATATCGCGAGACATCAGTTTCCTATCAATCGCAATTGGATTCATGGTTTGATTGTGTTGCTCGAACGGCATCCAATTGAATTCATAGGACAGCAGTTTCCTCCGTATCGCATTTGATGTCACGGTTTATTTCTGCTCCGCGATGGCGGGTCAGACGCCCTATGGGCCAGCTGAAATATCTATGTTCGTTCCCCTTCGCGATTCGAATCGGGTAGACTTGTCAGCAGCGATGTACTGCTGGCCGTGGTCGTGTGTACCACGCGAACCATGACATGAACCGAAGTGACGGAGTCGAGGTCTTTGAAGTGGTGAATCGTCCGCCGTCACTCGGTTATGTCCGCCGTTATGCCGCAAATACCTGAGTGCATCATCCGTAACTCAACGACTCCCAATGGCTAACCGAGATGGCAGATAAGGGACCTAAATTCGACGAAGAGTTGTACAAGCACTTGATCGGAGAAAACGCGAAGTACATCGAGAAGGTTCATCAAACTTGGAACCAAAAACTTGTGATTGTTGGGGCTATGGTTGCTTTCAACCTCGTAAACCAGGAGGCGTTTGCTAAAGGTGCGCCGCTTCCTCTGCAATTGGTCATGCTCGCCGTACCGGTGATGTGCATAATGCTCGACGCACACTTACTCGAAAAAACGCTGCAAGCTCGGATTATCTCGCATTTCATTATCAAGGAATTCGAAGATAGAGGCACCACGCCTCCTTGGTGCAAGACGTTTTGGTCAATTAGTGATACCAGTAGATCGAAAAAACCGTTCCACTACTTGCTGCGATTTTGGCGCCCTCCAAAAAGTGGACACACCATTGATGCGCTCGTCGGAATGCGGTCCGCAACGACGTCGATCGTTTCTATTGTGCCAACTGTCCTTGTGATCTTGTTAGCGGCTTACGCGATTTCGCCAAAGGATCGCGTCTTTGCATTCCCCGTGGCGGGCATCATTTCGGTTATATACTTCGTCGTCGCATATTTCGTGTTCGTTAATCTCCGACGGAAAGTCCAAACCGAACAATAGCGGCATAACAATCCGTTGCACACGGAGCCGCGGGCCGCGCAGTTTGGATAGTTTAACGTTATTTGCCGCGGCCCGGTGAACGGTGCCGTTATCCGACTCAGTTGTCAGCAATTCGTGAATGTCACTTCTGCTCTCACTCATAGACGACCGTTTTGATCTGACAGCACTGTCGAAATCAATTTGCGCCTCATCCAATTTTCGGTTCGCTTGGCAGTTTTACGAATACTTCGGACCAAACCTCACATTGCCCGACTCAATCCGCTCCGCGTTGAATTTGATTGCATCCGATAACTCGCTGCATAACTTCCTGCGATTATCGCTTGACGACATCTATCCACGCGATTTTAAAATTGGATCACTACACGAACACGCAACAATCAAACAGGACGAATTATACTTCCTTGACACCGTTACTCGCGCTTCGTTGGATCGGCTGGGGGCTTATTCTCGCGAACTTTCGCATTCAAACACTGCCGAACGCAAACCTGTCCACGAGTTGTTCTCGTCGATTGGGAAATACTATGCATTCAATACTGAGCCCGGATCGCAGGATGGATGCGATATTTGCAAACATCACAACAATGATCTTATTTCGAACTGGCACTATGACGTTGCCTGGGACTACACCTTCGTATTGACTTGGCCGCACGCTTCGATACTCTGGTTCGGTTGTCTCACTGACACGGACTGATCGCCGATTGCAAAACCCGACCGATAACAATGCGATGCACCCGAGTGGCGGAGTCGACGTCTTTTGGGTTTTAGTTTCATCTCGATCGCCGCCACCAGGTGATCGCTACCGTTCGCGCGGGTAGATGGACTGACTGATGTTTCATCTCTTATCAAGTTGGTCATCGCCCTTTGCAGTACAAAGCGTTTGGATTCGGCCCATTTGATTTCAAGTGGCAGCCGTTTACTGATCGCTGCAATTGAGTTTGCGGTTTGATAGCTGTTAGTGAACTCGGCCCAGTTAATTTTACGAGACCTCAGTTTCCTGTTGATCGCAATTGAATTCGCGGCTTGATTTCGGTGCTTGAACAACGCCCATTTGAATTCATGGGACAGCAGTTGCCTGTGTATCGCACTTGATGTCACGGTTTGATTTCTGCGCCGAGATAGCTGTTCAAGCATCCTATGCGCCAGCCGAAATATCTATGCTCGTTCCCCTTGGCGATTCCGATCGGGTAGACTTGTCAGCAGCGATGTGATGCAGACTGTGGTCGTGTGTACCTCGCGAACCATGACATGAACCGAAGTGACGGAGTCGGGGTTTTTGAAGTGGTTAGTCGTCCGCCGTCACTCGGTTATGTCCACCGTTCGCGCGGATGGTTGTGCCTGCGATAACCATCGCCTGTCATCAATGCTGCTGAATCCGGCCCATCTGATTTCACGTGGCAAGTGTTTGATGATCGCCGCAAGTGAATTTGCGGTTTGATAGTTGTGCTTGATCGCGGCCCACTTGATTTAGCGCGTCAGCAGTTTCCTGTTGATCGCATTTGATGTCACGGTTTATTTCAGCTCCGAGATAGCCGATCAAACGCTCTACCCGCCGGCTGAAATATCTATACTCGTTCCCCTTCGCGATTCGAATCGAGTAGACTGGTCGACAGCGAGGTAGTGCAGACTGTGGTCGTGCGTACCACGCGAACCATGACATGAACCGAAGTGACGGAGTCGGGGTTTTCGAAGTGGTTTGTCATCCGCCGTCACTCGGTTATGTCCGCCGTTCGCGCGGGTAGTTGGACTGCTTGATGACTCATCTCTAAGCAGCATGGTCATCGCCCTTCTTAGTTGCAGGCGTCTGATTTCGGCCCATCTGATTTCACGTGACAAGTGCTAGCTGATCGAGGCAACCGAAGTTGCGGTTTGATAGCTGTTCGTGATCGCGACCCACGAGATTTCACGAGACGTCAGTTTCCTGTTTATCGCATTCGATGTCACGGTTTGGATGTTGTTCCGAGATAGCAGTTCAAACGCCCTATGCGCCAGCCAAAATATCAATGCTCGTAGCCTTTGGCGATTCCGATCGGGTAGACTTGTCTCCAGCGATGTCGTGCCGGCTGTGGTCGTGCGTACCACGCGAACCAGTTGGTGCACCGAAGTCGGCGAGTCGACGACTTTTGGGTTTTAGTTTCACCTCAACCGCGCCGACTCGGTGACCATAACCGTTACCCGACTGAATCGAGCACTCGATGAAGCACATACCGATTGCACTGACGCTCACGCTGCTCTGTTCGAGCACGCCGCAATCGGGTGGCGACTACGACGCTACGTACCAGCAACAACTTGACGACTACGATCGACAAACCGAACAGACGCAAAAGCAACTGGACCAAACGCAACAGCAACTCGATCAAACCCAGCGACAACAAGACGAGACCGAACGTCAACTGCAGCGATCAAAAACACATGCTGATCGCTACGAGGCTCTTCTCGATCGCTGGGAAGAACAGGCTGACCGGCAAGACATGGTTCTCGATGCGTTAGAGCGCGTTTTGTCACAAAGTGATGATGGCGACGCGAGCTCCAATCCAGAACCGGGAGACGGCGGGTAACCAAGCGATGGACACGGAGCCGCGGAGTCGTGTTTTTTGAAATGTTTGATCGTTCGCCGCGGCCCGGTCATCGCAACCGTTCGTCGTATCTTAGGTAGCATTTTGGATTTTGATCGCGCCCTTCGTTCGGATTCCATCCGGGCTCATGTTTACGCAGCGACTTTCCTCGCTGCTGAGGGGAAATCCGGGGCGCCATATCTTTCCGAGCTTCTTTCGCGATGCCGCTCGATCAATCCGAATTCCGACGTGCTTTCTGACGACCAACAGCGTTTGCTCTCTCGCGGCGCAACATCAATGGCTACTGTGGTGAGGGCTGTCGGATACGACTACGCTGATGCGGTGCATGCTGGCGTACTTCAATGGATCATTTCACTCACGACTTCCCGCCACATACAGATCGCGGGAACATCGATTCACGCACTTGCGACTTTAGGTTTCCCGCCCCAGGAAACGCGTACGACACTTGAACATCTGATTCGATCCGACAGACGCTCGGACGACTACCCTTTGATTACCTGTCGTGGCACAGCCTTTCGGTGTTTGGCCGAGATCAATCGACAATTCGTAGACCCATTTTTGGACACACCTGCGTGCCATGACCATGTTACCCTGCTCAAATGCTGGTTGGAGCATGTGCCTGACGACGCTAACCTGATCGAACAACTTAATTGGTTGACATGTAAGTAGCGACGAACCAGGACATGCACGCGAGGACGGGAGTCGCGGTTGTTGGTCTGCTTGCAAGTCTTTCGCCCGTCCCGCGTGATGTCTACCGTTATCCGACTGAATATGAATGCCCCTTGATATGAAACGTAACGTGACCTCAGCGGTGTTCGGCAAGCTCAAATGTCACATAAAAGATCGTTCTTATTCCGTGAAGATGGACTACAAAGGCAAGGCGATCGACATTCGATTCTTCTGCGAAACAGACGATGCAATCGAGCGTTTACTTCCACTTGCCGAAGGGGTCTGGCGGGCGCGTGTTCGGTACTTCAAAGCTTTTCGTGAGCATGCGGCTACGGAACTGCTTGAATTGCTCAACGGATTTCTCGACTGCGGAGAGGAGAATCCTCCGCAGGTGACGGCTGCACAACTCCGCAAGGTACTTTCCGTCCCATATTTGATTATATTTATGCTCACTGGCAATGATTACGAAGATGAGTATTTCGAGATCACTGGCGGGGATTCGCCCTGCCTACACGAGCACTGCTTGGTCGTTTCATTCGACGGCGATGGCAACATTTCGGATTGTGATGTGAAATCTTTGTTCTGACCAAGGGAGCGGATAACCATCCGATGCACCGGAGCGGCGGTGGTCAGCGTTGTGGCAATGGATATATTCTTCGCCGCCGCCCGGTGATCGGTGCCGTTACCCGGCAGAATTCAATCCAGACGACTCTGATGGTGACAACTGCACAGATACTCGCTGACTAGGCGTTGCAGATGGAATGCGGAGAGCAGTGCGTTGATTGGGCGATTGACCTTCTTGCATCCGGACACGAAGAGATGCCTGTTTGCCGTTTGGCGGCGAAATCGCGACCGTACAATTCCTTTGAAATCGCGTCACTCCGCGATCAAATTCTCCAAATGCTGGGTCTCAGCGATCTAACCGCCGACGAATGTCTCGTTATCTACGCGCGGGAATTACTTCTGGCTGCGTTAAACGACGATCTCCCAATTCGTGAGGCATTGGAAAGGATAAGGGATCTATACAACGCAAACGACTGCCAATCCGAACTCCATGACTTTTACTTGCTATATTGGGCATGGGATGACCTGGACTCAGAAGATCAAACTTTCCATTGGCCATCTGCAGATCGGAGAAATATTGAGCGTATCACTCGTGACGTCGCCCTAAAATTCATATCATGCAATCCAAACCGCGGGTAACCATGCCATGAACCGAAGTTACGGAGGTGCGTTGGTTTGGGTTTTAGTTTTGACTCTCTCGCCGTAATTCGGTTATGGCTACCGTTCTGGCTACTGAATCGAATTTGCAGCAAACTGTGATGCGAGCCGAAAACGATTACCGTGAGTTCATTGATTCGTTCATTGAGCGTCCTCGGATGTACCTTCACCGAGTCAGTCTTGATACTGCGATTGCTTTCTTGGTTGGATACGATTGCGCTACAAATCACTGTCTGCTTCGCGGGTTTACGAACTGGATGGCTACGGAGTTCCAAGGTTCTCCGTCGCTCGGGTGGCAAGGGTTGTTGAGGGCGAAATATAGTGAACAGGAGCCAAAGTCAGGGGACCCGGCACCTGACAGCGCGGAACTAACGTTTGTTGTGCGCGTATTAAGCCAGTTCTTTTGTCAGCGTGAGGCTCCAGAGCGTGGCTAAAATTCGATGGTTGTCGAAAGACCGTTGTATGACTATTGGCTCGTGCATTCAGAACGAGCCAGAACCATGTGGTGCACCGAAGTCGGCGAGTCGGGTTTGTTTTGAGTTCACGTCCACTGCGCCGACTCGGTGACCACTACCGTTCGCGCGGGTAATTGGACTGCTTGATGACTCATCTCTAATCAACATGGTCATCGCCCATTTCAGTTCGAAGCGTTTGAATTCGGCCCATCTAAATTCAGGTGTCAACTGTCAGCTGATCGCCGCAAATGATGCTGCGGTTTGATAGTCGCTGCTGAATTCGGCCCATCTGATCTCACCTGGCAACTGATAGCTGATCGTTGCAACTGAGTCTGCGGTTTGATAGTTGCTCGTGAACTAGGCCCATGTGATTTCGCAAGACGTCAGTTTCCTGTTTATCGCACTTGATGTCACGGTTTGATTTCTGCTCCGAGATAGCTGGTCAAACTCCTTACTCGCTAGCCGAAAAATCTATGCTCGTTCCCCTTGGCGAGTCCAATCGGGTAGACTTGTCAGCAGCGATGTGATGCAGACTGTGGTCGTGTGTACCACGCGAACCATGACATGAACCGAAGTGACGGAGTCGGGGTTTCTGAAGTGGTGTGTCTTCCGCCGTCACTTGGTTATGTCCGCCGTTCGCGCGGATGGTTGTGCCTGCGATAACCATCGCCTGTCTTCGATGCTGACGGATCTTGCCCATCTGATCTCACCTGACAACCATTAGCCGATCGCCGCAACTGAGTTTGT
>NZ_JAJKFQ010000046.1:7632-16001 GCF_020966635.1 Stieleria sp. JC731
TAACGGTTTGATTTCAGCTCCGAGATAGCAGATCAAACGTCCTAACCGCCGGCCGATATATCTATGCTCGTTCCCCTACACGATTCCGATCGGGTAGACTTGTTGGCAGCGATGTGGTGCCGACTGTGGTCGTGGGTACCACGCGAACCATGACATGAACCGAAGTGACGGAGTCGGGGTTTCTGAAGTGGTTAGTTGTCCGCCGTCACTCGGTTATGTCCGCCGTTACCCGAAAGAGTTGCAGATTGATTCGTACTTATGACGCTTCTCACGCCTGACGATCGAAACGATCTTGATTTCAACAAGCTCGGCCCCGTTCTTGAAACGCTGGTGAACTCTGATCGGGTATCGGAGGAAGAGCGTCGTGCAATCGAACTGTGCGCTCGCGCTACCGCAGATATGCTTTCGTTACAGCACGAACAGACGATGCGGGAATTTTATAGTCGACCAGACATCCAACGCATCGAGTCCGAACTCATTGATCGTTGGCTCGACGCGAATCAAGGTGCGTCCGCGGGTATGACCGTGTTGACTCATGGACGGTGGTATGTCTCATCGTACACAGCAGATGGTAAACTCCAATTAACACCGATCGATCCGCCTTGGCCGGTATTTCCGGACGATCCAGACTGATCGGGTAACAATCGCGTGCACCGGAGTACGCGAGTCGGCGGTTTTGAAGTTGAGAATCTTTCACGCGTACCCGGTGACGCGTACCGTTCGCGCGGGTAGATACTCCGCCAGATAATTCATCTCCTTCTCAGTTGGTCATCGCCCTTCGCAATACAAAGCGTTTGGATGCGGCCCATCTGATTTCACGTGATCAATTCACGCTGATCGCCGCAATTGAATCCACGGTTTGGTAGTTGTGTCTAAACGCGGCCCATCTGAAATCAACGGACAGTAGTTTCCTATTGATCGCAATCGAATTCACGGTTTGATAGTGTTGCTTGGACAACTCCCATGCGAATTCATGGGACATCAGTTTCCTGTTTATCGCATTTGACGTCACGGTTTGATTTCTGCTGCTCGATAACAGATCAATCGCCCTATGCGCCAGCCGAAATATCAATGCTCGTTCCCCTTCGCGAATTGAATCGGGTAGACTTGTCAGCAGCGATGTGATGCAGACTGTGGTAGTGTGTACCACGCGAACCATGACATGAACCGAAGTGACGGAGTCGGGGATCCTGAAGTGGTGTGTCATCCGCCGTCACTCGGTTATGTCCGCCGTTCGGCAGGTGATGTATGGCTAACTTGAAACTCCACGTCCCGACCGACGAAAACCTTATCACCGTCTACAAGTGCGGCCTTGTCGCTGGTCAGAGTGTTGCGCTCCGTAAGCAATTGGTCGTGCATGACCACCGCGGCGAACCGACCGGACGGATTCATCCGGAAGGCGAGGTCTGGGGCGTCCTGCCGGGGCTCAAGAGCGACCCCGTGCTGTGGCTCCGGGAGCCGGACGGCAGTCGCCATACCTGGGACGATGACGCGTCGGTGCACGAGTGGTTTATACTCTTTGATACCCCCGAGAGTCATTGGTCTCCCAAAAATGAAGCGGCTTTTAATCCTGGTGCCCCGGTGACAAGGATGCCGAACAATGCCGTGCACCGAAGGACGGGAGGCAACGGCTTTGAAGTGGTTTATCTCTCGCCCGTCCTCGGTGACGGTGGCCGTTCGCGCGGATGGTTGTTGCTGCGATAACCATCGCCTGTCTTCAACGCTGTTGAATCCGGCCCATATGATTTCGCGTGACAACTGTTATATGAACGCCCCAACTGAAATCACGGTTTGGTAGTTGTGCCCAGATTGCGCCCCCCGGACTTCAACGGACATCAGTTTCCTGTTGATCGCATTTGATGTCACGGTTTGATCCTTGCTTGGAGACAACTGATCAGACGCCCTAACCGCCGGCCGAAATATCTATGCTCGTTCCCCTGGCGATTCCAACCGGGTAGACTTGTCGACAGCGATGTAGTGTAGACTGTGGTCGTGTGTACCACGCGAACCATGCCGTGCACGCGAAGGTCGGGAGTCGTGTTTTATTGAAGTGGTCAGTCCACCGCCCGACCTCGGTGACGGCTACCGTTCGCGCGGGTAGATGAACTGCTTGATATCACATCTGTCTCTAGCTTGGTCATCGCCCTCTGCAATTTGAAGCGTATGAATCTGGCCCATCTGATCTCACCTGGCAACCATTAGCCGATCGCCGCAACTGAGTTTGTCGTTTGATAGTTGCTCGTGAATTTGGCCCAATTGATTTCGCGAGACACCAGTTTCCTTTTGATCGCGACTGAAGTCATCGTTTGATTGTGTTGCTTGATCAACGCCCATCTGAATTCATGGGACAGTAGTTTCCTGTTTGTCGCATTTGATGTCATGGTTCGATTTCAGCTCTGAGATAGCCGATCAAACGTTCTGCCCGCCGGCTGAAATATCTATGCTCGTACCCCTTCGCGATTCGAATCGGGTAGACTTGTCAGCAGCGATGTGATGCAGACTGTGGTCGTGTGTACCACGCGAACCATGACATGAACCGAAGTGACGGAGTCGGGGTTTCTGAAGTGGTGTGTCATCCGCCGTCACTCGGTTATGTCCGCCGTTCCCCGACTGGCATGATCGCGACACAACTATGAGTCGCTTGCTCAATCCATACGAATCATCTGAACTGAAAGACGTATCTGCGTCGCCAAACCGTAGTTGGGCAGGAGCACTGTCGATCGCTACCCTCGCATTGTTTGTCGTCGCTGCGTTAAATGCCTTCCTTCTGATCGGCCTCACATTGCTGGAGTGGATCGCTCCAACTAGCAAACACGTCCTTGAGTTTCGGGCATTCATTTTGATCTGCGCGTTTTTCTCGATGTTCGCCACTGGGCTTCTTTCTATCGGATCTTTTCTGCTTTCGAAGCGATGGCGATATGCTCTTGCGATGATCGTGGTTGTGCTCCTTGCTTGCCTTCTTCCGATGATTCTGCTGTAATTTCGGAGTACTGCCGGTACTCTGCCTGAACCGCCACTGGAGCACACAAAACGCGGGGAACAATGAATTGCACGGGAGAACGGGAGTTATGTTTAATGGTCTGCTTGCAAGACTTTCGCCCGTTCCCCGTGAATTCTGCCGTTACCCGACTGAAATGAAGAGCCAAACGTGACCGTAACGCATCATTTTGAAACGCTCGTGCCTGCGGTCATCTTTCTCGTCGCGATCGGTTGCTCCGAAAAAATTAAACCAAACACAGAGCCGCAGCCGAGGGATGAAACCTCAAATTCACCTTGGACCACTATCGGTGAATACGATGCCGGCATCGTCACGAGCAAACCCAGTTGCGACGGCGGGGCTACCGAATTCATCGCATCTAAACACTTCTTTGGTGCAATGCTGAAGTACATCTGCAAACAATATGATTGCACAGTGATTGTTGATCCACCGGCATTGGCATCAAAACCGATCGAACTGACTGTCAACGGTGATTCGGCCGAAACTGTATTCCGGGCGATCGCGGATGCCTGCGACCTGCAATTCTCCACCAAGGACAGCGGGGAGTTTATTGTGGCCGCAGAAAATGCGACGGGTGATTCGGGACGCCAAATCGCTGCTGATACGTTTCCCCCATGGTGGGATCAATGATTGGCGGGTAACAATCGCGTGCACCGGAGTACGCGAGTCGGGCGGTTTTGAAGTTGAAAATCTTTCGCGCGTACCCGGTGACGCGTTACGTTCGCGCGGATGGTTGTGCCTGCGATAGCCAACGCCTGTTTTCGATGCTGACGGATCTGGCCCATCTGATCTCACCTGGCAACCATTAGCCGATCGCCGCAACTGAGTTTGTCGTTTGATAGTTGCTCGTGAATTCGGACCAATTGCTTTCTTGAGACATCAGTTTCCAATCAACCGCATTTGACGTCATGGTTTGATCGTTGTTGCTGTGCGTGGCCCATTGGATTTCACTGAACCACAGTTTCCTCATGATCGCTCTTGATGTGACGGTTTGATTTCTGCTCCGAGATAGTGGGTCAAACGTCCTTTCCGCCGGCCGAATTACCTATGCTCGTCACCCTTCGCGATTCCAATTGGGTAGACTTGTCGAGAGCGATGTACTGCTGGCCGTGGTCGTGTGTACCACGCGAACCATGCCGTGCACGCGAAGGTCGGGAGTCGTATTTTATTGAAGTGGTTAGTTCACCGCCCGACCTCGGTGACGGCCACCGTTCGCGCGGGTAGTTGAACCGCTGAATGACTCATCTGTTTCCAGGATGGTCATCGCCCTTTGCACTATAGAGTGTTTGGATTCGGCCCATCTAAATTCTCGTGGCCAATTCACACTAATCGCCGCAATTGAATTCACGGTTTGATAGTTGTGACTGAGTTTCGCCCACCTAATGTCATGTGACCTCTGTTTCCTGTTTATCGCAACTGAATTCACGGATTGATTGTGATGCTTGAACAACGACCATGTGAATTCGAGTGACATCCGTTTCCTGTTGATCGCATCCGATTTCACGTTAGATCTTTGCTCCGCGACATCTGCTCCAACGCCCTAACCGCTGGCAGAAATATCTATGCTCGTTCCCCTTGGCGATTCGAATCGAGTAGACTGGTCGGCAGCGATGTAATGCCAACCGTGGTCGTGTGTACCACGCGAACCATGACATGAACCGAAGTGACGGAGTTGGGGTTTCTGACGTGGTGTGTCATCCGCCGTCACTCGGTTATGTCCGCCGTTACCCGACTCAATTGGCCCTAACGCCATCACGCCACTGAACATCTCTGTTGATCTTCCGAATGACATCAGAACGCAAGCGATGCACGCACTGCGAAACACTGGCCCAGATTGCAACTCTGAATCGCTATGGCGGAATTTGTCGTCGTTGTTGCCAGCGTCCAAGGAATCTTCGCTTAGTTGTAGCCATCTGGATTGCCGCAGCATTTGGTTCGCTGGCGCTTTGCTGGCTATTCGAATCACAGATTGCGTTTAGCCGTGAACACGATACCACAACACGCGTCTTCTGGTTGATCGCGATTGTCTACAACTCCGCCGGGATCACGGGGACGCGTTTACTGTTTGCGTTGGGGTTCTGCGTTTCGGCATTGCTTGCTAGTCGATACATTTTCAAATGGCATCGTTGTAAAACCGCTCTTGCTGAATGTCGCCAACGTTGGTCAGAGAGCAGCGGGTAACAATCGGATGCACGACGAGTCGCCGAGTCGTGGTTTTTGAAGTTGAGGATCGCTCGCGGCGACCGTGTGATCCGTACCGTTACCCGAAATCTCAGCGGATTTGCTCGCGTGATGCGCCACGTTTGAAGACAATCCGTGCCTCACTCTCCTGGACGTTCTGTTTGGCGGTGGGCGAAGATCTTGGGTGGTTGGTTTTGGCGCTGCAGCATCGGTCAACCGCCTTGATTTTCAATGGAGTTGAAAAATGAGCACTTGGTCATTGGTACTGATTTCTATTGGCGTCGTGAGCATTGTCGTTTCCCTAGCACGACGCCGGCATTCGGCTGGTGATGACTTATTAATTGCAGTTCATCAGAGAATGACAGACGATCGGATCGCGGAGAACATCCGACACCGCCGAATGCGGATGGATGCGAAATTGGGTATCCAATATGGACTCGCCTTCATTGCGATGGGAGTTGCATGGCAACTGATTATTTTTCTGTTTTGGTTCTAGTTGGGCATGGCACTGACTGTGCCGAACATAGCGGGTAACCATCGGATGCACGACGAGTCGCCGAGTCGTGGTTTTTGAAGTGGAGGATCTCGCGCGGCGACCGCGTGATCCGTGACGTTCGCGCGGATGGTTGTGACCGCAATGACCAACGCCCGTGGTCATGCCCATCCCATCTTCGTGTACTTCGCGAACTTCGTGGTTTGAATGTTTCGTCGACGGCTTTAATGGTGCGATCGAATCTCGCCCATCGGATCTCACGGAGCCTCTGTTTCCTATTGATCGCAGTTGATGTCGCGGTTTGATTGGTGCGCGGTCGACTTGGCCGATGAACACAAGCCGACGCCTGGCAACCGATTACGAGTTCGAGCACCGCGTTGCTGAGCACGAGCACGATTGAAGGCAATCCGACGCCTGACGTTCCAACTGCCAAGTCGCCACTCGTTACCCTTCGCAATGCCAATCGGGTAAACTTGTCGTCAGCGGCGAACTGCAAACTGTCGTCCAGGGTAAACCGCGAACAACTCGATGCACGTGAGCCGCCGAGTTATGTTCATTGAAGTGGTCAGTCGTTTGCGGCGGCCACGTGATCGAAATCGTTCGTCGAATAGAGCAATCATGAAGTTCAGGTTCGCTTCGGCTTTCGCGATTCCCATTGTCAGTCTTTGCTCTTGCGGGACAAATTCGTTCCAAGATTCCCGTGCAATAGATAACCCTATGCCAAACTCCGCCGTCGAAATCATCGATAAGCTGGCAGGTGATAATCCGACTTCTGAGGATGCATTTGAGCGATTCTTCAGTTGGTACGAAGACTACTGGTTGATGAACGACGATTTGGTGGGCACATTGGACACAATCCCTCGTCCGTTGCGCGAGGTGGTTGTGACACACCAAGCGTTTGGTTACATGAGCTCAGAGTCGCCCAGCGAATACTACATTCGATTTGAATCTGTGTTCGATCATGAGGTCGAACTGGGCATGGTCCAACTTGGTTTCTTGGAATCTGCAACAACACTGTCCAAGGGACGCAGGATGTTCGAAGCATCTGATGACGGTGACCTAACACTCGAACAAGATTCAGAGATTTACAGTAAGTTGCCCGCGTTGGAGGAAGTCGAAGACAAAATCGGTCGATGGCTGATCCAACACGCAAACAAAGACTAAAAGTCGACGAACCATGGCATGAACCGAAGTTGCGGAGTTGATGTCTTTGAGGTGGTTAGTCAATCGCCGCAACTCGGTTATGCCTACCGTTCTGCCAATGAGGATGCTGTAGCGACTTGTGAAGCGTTTTCTGATTGGGATACTCTCCCTCGTTTCGATTGCCGTTTTGGCGGGGTGGCTTCTGCACACGCGACCACTCAATGCTGACGTTCAAGTCCATGAGCTTACCGTGGACGGCAGCGCTCGCGCGTATCGCATCGTGGTTCCGTACAACTTGGCATCGCCTGTCCCGGTTGTATTTGCTTTTCACGGTATCGGCGACTCTACCGATTCGATGGCCAAATACTCTCAACTTGATCGTCTTTCGGCGGACAACGGATTCATTATTGTATATCCCGCTGCCTTGAATTCGATGTGGTCAACCGTCAACATCGATCCGGCCGAACTCGATGCCAACCCTGATGTTCGGTTCTTCGACGATTTGTATGCTCAGGTCGCTTCCGAACACGACATTGCCGCCGATCGCATCTACCTTGCTGGAATGTCAAATGGCGCTTCGTTCGCTCATGTCTTGGCCACCGCAAGACCGGAAGTGATTGCCGCGCTTGTCGCACACTCGGGATTGCGGCCTCGAGAGCTTGGCGATTGTGATGATTCAATTCCGATGATACTATTGGCCGGTGCCAACGATTCGGTTGCACCGATCATGAAATCGAATGCTGATCGATATCGCTCCGCTGGATGCACCGTCGAGTTGATTCTGGTCCCAAGACTGGCACATGAATGGTCGACACGGCACAATAGGGAGATGTGGCGATTCCTATCCACCCACGGCCGAATCCGCACGGAAGAGGCAGAACCATGAATTGCACGGAAGGACGGGAGTCGTGTTTAACGGTCTGCTTGCGAGTCTATCGCCCGTCCTCCGTGAATTCTGCCGTTCTGCCATTGAAACATGCACGCAATCGGATCTGCATACTTGATTAGACAGGCCGCGGGTGCCGAGCGATTTGATGGCGCCACGGTTAAGATTTCACGCGCGGACCCATCAATGGGTGTGATAACTATCGACCTGACTGAACGGATCAACGGTAGCCAAATCAAGGACAACGACGCATCGTTTCTAGACGAATATGCGAGGATTGCCATCGACCGTTTTGCTCGCAACTACGACGTTGATTTACGGGATTGGAACATTCAAGTGGACCAATTTGCGTACCATCCAATCGATTCTGGGCCCAAGGGAACCCACGACGCTGTCTACAATGCGTTATCCGCGGCGTTCGCGCAGTGGGCGTCGATGACCGTGCAACTGCCAACGGAAAAGGCAGAACCAAGGGATGCACGTGAGTCGCCGAGCTAAGTTTATTGGCGTGGAGCGTCTTTCGCGGCGACCACGTGATCCCAACCGTTCGCGCGGGTAGATGAACCACTGAATGATTCATCTCTATCTCAGTTGGTCATCGCCCTTTGTACTACAAAGTGTTTGGATCCGGCCCTCCTGAATTCACGTGGCCAATTCAAGCTGATCGC